>CAYJGP010000059.1:0-1741 GCA_964369435.1 uncultured Oscillospiraceae bacterium
TTTTAATTCACTAAAAAGGTTGTTTATTTAATTTTACTGGGAGAAGTCTGTTTATTAGCAGTAATGCTCCATTAGATAACAATAGAACTTGCAAGCGGTGATATGAGCATCAACTCTTGTGTTTTCATCTGTTCTATGCTCGTTCCCAGGTGGATCACCAAGCTCTAAATATGGCTTGAAGCGTATGCATGCTGAGCATATTTGCTCATAAAATCTTGCATCGGTTCCGCCTATCGAGATAGATGGCAAAACAACTGCCTCTGGGAAAAATACCCCTATAGTCTCTTTTATTGCGTTGTAGCCGTTTGAGTTTATCTTCGCTATCTCAGATGGATCAACACCGCGCTCAATTTTAATTTCAAGAGTTTCGTCTGCTGCGACTTCTATGCAATGATTTAAAATATCTTGACAGCTGTCACCAGGTCCGTTTCTAAAGTTTATTAGCCCCGTGACTGTCTGCGGTAAAACATTTGGCGCAGGGGAGCCGTTTATCATATTTACCGCAGTAGTTGTTTTAACAAGCGGATCAAGATGCTTTTTCTCTTCCATGAAAGCTATTATTTCAGCTTCGTATTTTTTTGGGTCTGCGAAGTATTTTTTATAGTTTTCATTCTCGACATAAGGCGCAAGCCCTACGAAAAATTCTTTTAAAACTTGATTTACCGATGGTTTCAACCCATTTTCTTCGATTTTACCAAGCGCCTTGCAGACAGCGCCAAGCGAGGTGCCTTTTCCTGGCTGTGATGAGTGTCCTCCCTCGTTTTTAGCAGTTACTGTAATATCGGTATAACCCTTCTCGCAGATATTTATATTAGCAATTAAGGTTGATGGGGCAAAATAATCATCACCCATCTTAAAGTTTCCGCCTTCATCGAAGACGAGCTCAAGTCTAACCCCTTTTTTCTTTAGTATATCGGAGATAGCTGCATTCCCGCGACCTCCAAGGGTTTCTTCATCGTGCCCAAAGGCGAAGTAAATATCTTTTTTTGGCACAAACCCACGCTCAAGGTGGTATTCCATCGCTGCAAGGGATGCTATTAGTGAATTCTTTGTATCGTTAGCACCTCTGCCATAGATGAAGTTGTCCTCGACTGTACCACTAAATGGTGGGAACTTCCAGTCGCCATCAGTACCCTCATTTACCGGCACAACATCCATATGCGCCATAAACATAACGCCTTTTTTTTCTTCGCCAGAAAGCTTTAGCAGAAGGCTCATCTCGTTTACAATTTCCCACTCGAGTTTCTTGCTACAAAGCGGAAATGCCTCTTTTAAAAACTCTATCGCCGCCACAAACTCGCCCTTATCCATCCGGCTCTCATCGCTATATGAAACGGTTTTAAATGTTATCAGCTTCGATAGAGCGAAAACTGCTTTGTCTCCATCGAAATCGGTATACAGATTTTTCTCTGCGAAATATTTTTTCATAAATATCACCTATAAAACCTTTGCTAAAAACTCTTTTGTACGCTCATTCTGAGCATTCTCAAAAATATCGGTAGGTGAACCAGACTCAACTATAACACCCTCATCGATGAATAACACCCTGTCTGATACCTCTTTTGCAAATCCCATCTCATGGGTTACTATAACTGTTGTCATGCCCTCTTTTACAAGGCTGCGGATAAGATCCAAAACCTCGCCGACCATCTCAGGATCACGCGCTGAAGTTGGCTCATCGAACAGCATAACATCGGGGTTCATTGCAAGTGCACGTGCTATTGCAAGACGCTGTTTTTGT
>CAYJGP010000059.1:1751-11206 GCA_964369435.1 uncultured Oscillospiraceae bacterium
ACTTTTGCAAGCAGAGCCTCTGCTTGCTTTTCAGCTTCTGCTTTATCTTTTTTTAGAATCTTTATAGGACCGAGCGTTAGGTTTTGAATAACTGTTTTGTGTGGGAAAACATTAAAATGCTGGAAAACCATTCCCATCTTCTGTCGGTGTTCGTCTATTTTAATTTTTGCATTAGTTATCTCGACGCCCTCAAACTCGATAGTTCCCGAATTTGGCACTTCAAGAAGGTTTAGGCAACGCAAGAATGTGCTCTTGCCGCTACCAGACGGGCCGATAACTGAAACAACTTCGCCTTTTTTGATATGCTCAGATATTCCCTTTAAAACTTTTAGTTTTCCAAAGTTTTTCTTTAAATCGTATGTCTTAATCACCTTTACCCATCCTCCTCTCGATAAGTCTTATGATGTTTGATAATGTGAATGTTGTTACAAGATATACTATACCACAAATAACAAGTACTTCCATCGACTCATATGTCGCCGCAGAAAGCTCTTTGTATACAGTCATTAAGTCGCCTACAAAGAATGTTGATGCAAGTGAGGTCTCTTTTATAACCATTACGAACTCGTTACCAATTGAAGGTAAGATGTTTCTTATCGCCTGTGGCATTATAACATAGAGCATAGTTTGGAATTTTGAAAAACCAAGGCTTCTCGCTGCTTCATCTTGTCCTTTGTCGACCGCCTGAACACCGCTCCTTATAATCTCTGAAACATAAGCGCCGCTGTTTACAACAAGTGCTATCGAAACAGAAACAAACATATCAGGGGTTGTGTTTAACAGCTCTGGGACCAAGAATGTTCCGATATAGAGCTGGAGCAAAAGTGGTGTTCCACGAATTACCTCTATGTAGACATTTGCAATAAATGATATCGGTTTAAATGAAAGTATTGCGTTTAAAATAGGGTTTGCTTTGAGTTTTGGGTTGTTTTTAAGCAACGCTCCGCCTATTTTAAGATTTGATGCCTTTGCAAAATAGACAATAAATCCGAGAAGTGAGCCGAAAAATACCGTTATTGCTGATAGTAGTAGGGTGTACCCAAAGCCCTCAACAAACAGATGTCCATATTTATCGGCTATTTCCATCATCTTATCAAAGCTGAAAAGTGAAGTTGCTATCATAATGAATCTCCTTAACACAGATGTAAGGCGGGACTATGCCCACCCTCATCTCTATAATTTATTATTCAGTTGCCTGTGATTTGCTAAGCTCTTCGTTCTCCTCGACCCATGTGCCGTACTCGCCGCTTGAATCAGCTTCGATAACTGTATCAGTTAGGAACTGGTTAAACTCCTCATCGTCAAGTGGGCAGATTGCATATAGACCTGGCTCGTAATCTTCGAATATAACGCCGCTGTAGATGATATCATCATTTACTTCAACATGTGTAGCTGAAGCGATTTCGGCTATAACAAGGCCGTCGATAGCGCCTGATTGTAGCATTAGAATTCCTTCGTTTATCTGAGCGAACTGCATAACCTCTGCGCCCTCAACACCATTTGCAAGGTCAAGCTGTAGACTTCCGCCCTGTGCACCAAGTTTTTTGCCGCTAAAGTCGTCCACTGAAGTGTACCCTGTATCATCGTCAGCTGCGATTAGTATTGTTTGCTCACCCTCTGAGTGGAAAGGTCCAGCAAGGTGGAAAGCTTCTGCACGCTCTGGTTTATAGGTAAAGCCCGATAGCGCAAAGTCTGCCTGGCCTGCTGCAACTGCATTTAGAAGTGCATCGAAGTTCATCGACTCAACTACAAGCTCAACTCCAAGTGCATCAGCTATATACTGTCCAAGCTGAATGTCAGCGCCTACAACTGTATCGTTTCCGTCTTCATCAACATAGATGTATTCGAAAGGTGGGTAGTCAGGTGATGTTGCCATAACTATCTGGCCTGCCGCTTTTATCTCATCAATTTTGCTCATTACTCCATCGTCGCCAGCTTCGCTTGAAGAGCTTGAATCTCCAGCTTCGCTTGAAGAGCTTCCGTCATCTCCGCCGCCACATGCTGCGAGCGAGAGGGTTAATGCTAAGATCATAATTAGTGTTAGTAACTTTTTCATTTCTTTCTCCTTAATACTTTTGTTTGTTTTGTGTGATAGTCTTCTCTGCGATTTGCAGAGAGGCTTTCACCTTTTGTTGTTTCCAACATTTCATCTGCAAAATGAATATATATGCATTATATATGAATATTAATAAAAATGCAATAGTTAAAAACTAGTAAAAAACAGAATAAAATGTTATATTTCAGTATATTTGCTATAAAACATATAAATATCTATTAATTATTCGAATATACTCACATTTATTCATGATATAAAATATATACAATGAATATTTGCATATATGTAATGAATATTCATGTTTTTATAGAAGAAATGCACCTTTAAAAGATTGAAGGTGCAAAAAAGTCTGCACCACTGCAACCTAAAGCCAACGGGCTTTAGGTTTGCATATATTTTGCCACAGGCAAAATATATGCCCCGAGGGGTAAACCCTCGGGGCAGTGGTGGCAGACTTTAATGGATACTGTAACGCACAGTTAGAATAGAAATACCATCTACTGCGCCACTATATATTCAGTTGCTATCAAACTAGACGGTATAATTATCAAAATACCCTTGAACAAGAACAATAGGAGTTCCTTTATCGCCGCTTCCGCTTGTTAGGTCACAGAGCGAGCCGATAAGATCTGTTAGACGTCTAGGAGTGGTTCCCTGTGAAACCATGTTACCTGTTAAATCTTCGTTTTTAGCGTCTTTATTCTTGATATATTCGGTAACAGCAGCTTTTAGTTCATCGCCTTTTAGGTGGGCGAAATCGTTATCCGCTATATACTTTAGTTTAATCTCGTTTGGTTGACCCTCAAGTCCTTCGGTATATCCCGGTGAAACAACAGGGTCTGCAAGTTCCCATATTTTACCGACAGGATCTTTAAAAGCGCCGTCACCATATACCATAACTTCAATGTTTTTGCCAGTTTCAGCTTTTAGCATAGCCTGAACATTTAAAGCAAGCTCTTTGCAATCTCTTGGGAATAGCTTAATGGTTGTTTCGGTCGATTTGTTTGAGCCAAGAAGACCGTAATCAGGGTTGAATCCGCAACCGTTGACACTTTCAGATAAAATATCATCAAGAGTTAAAACGACATCGGCACCTGCAGCTTTAACTATCCTCTTTGTACGCTCTCTTGTATGGATATCACAGCAGATAACATGTTTTGCATACTTAACTATTTCGCCCGCTCTGTTTGAGAAGACGAACTGCGCAGTAGCACCAGACTCTTCAATCATCTCACGGTAGATATCTACATAATCAACACCTGTGAAGATATGTTTCTCATAACCGAAAAGTTCGCGATATTTCGCTTCATCTAAAGTATCACTATATGGATTTACACCTTTTTCATCGCAAAGGTCTATATCAACTAAATGGTTTCCAACTTCATCGGATGGGTAGGAGAGCATAACAACAACCTTATCAGCGCCTTTAGCAATTCCCTTAAGGCAGATAGAAAAGCGGTTTCTCGAGAGGATAGGAGCTACTATACCAACAGTTTTTTTGCCGCCCATCTTAGCGATAACATCAGCGGCTATATCGTCGATAGATGCATAGTTTCCCTGTGCTCTTGCAACGATAGCTTCGGTTGCTGCAACGACATCTCTGTCGTGAAACTCAATTCCCTCGCTTTTTGCTGCTAAAATTACACTATCTTTAATAATAGCTGCAATATCATCTCCCTCTCGAATAATAGGTGCTCTGATACCTCGAACAACCGTTCCGATTAATCTTTCCATTTATAACATCCTTTCGCTTATCTGATAATATATAAAGAGTTTTACTACTCTTCTATAAGAAGTTCATCAAGAGCCGCTGATAGGCTCTCTTTAGATATAACGCTTCTCGCATAGGCAACTATTTTTGCATCTTTATCTATAACATAAGTTGTAGGAATTGATGAAACGCCATAGGTTATAGCGCCATCATAGTCGTGATCGAAATAGATAGGGAAGCTGTAACTAGCGCCTTCGCCTGTTTCCATAAATTCTTTAACGATCTCTTCGGTCTCTCTATCTCCGTCGGTCATATTGACAAAGAGGAAATGAACATCTTCGCCATATTCTGTATAAACTTCATCAAGGTCTGGCATCTCTAAGAGACAAGGATCACACCAACTCGCCCAGAAGTTTATAACTATAGGTTTGCCGTAGAAATCCGATAGGTTGACGGCAGTACCGTCGTAATCGTAAAATGTGAAATCCGCAGCATCGGGGTATAGGTCATCGCCATCATCTGCATTAGAGTTGCTATCAGCATCTGATTGAGAAGAGTTATCATTGTTTGAATTATCTTCACCATTATCTTCGCTTTGTGAGCTGCTATCGTTATTAAATGATGCAAAACCGTCGTTTGGATCAACGTATGAGCTTAAAAGGTTATAACCAAGCGTTGCAATTAATACAACTGCTACAAGCGCTACTGCATATATGATAAGTTTCTTGTTTTTCATAATATTACCCTCCTGTTTTAAAACAGTTAAAAGGTTACCTCTTCACAAATGCTATGCAATAGAGAAGAGAATAGTTGTCAAAAGGCCTGAAATCATCGCAATACCCATAAGGATAAGCAGAACACCGCATACTTTATTTATCTTATCGTAGTTTCTTTTAATAAAATCGAATGCAGACTTGAATTCATTTAGCAGAAGACCGCTTATAATGAGTGGGATGCCAAGGCCGAGTGAATAGAGAAGTAGCATTATTCCGCCTTCAAGCGCTGAACCTCTTGTTCCTGCGAGGACAAGTGCAGAGCCTAGAAAAACACCTGCACAAGGAGTCCACGAAACCGAGAAGACCATTCCGAAGATAAAAGCGGAGGATTTTCCGTTAATCTCAACGTTTTTTGCTTTGCGATGAAAATTCAAAAATGGAATTTTAAATGCGCCAAGATAGTCAAATCCCAAAAGAATAACGATACTACCGCCGATAATCTCGATAAGTCGCTGTTGTGCTATGAGAAATCCGCCTATTGTTCCTGCGAAAATTCCAAGCGCTACAAATATAACTGAAAATCCAAGGACAAAAAAGACAGAGTTTGTTATTGTCTTTTTCTTATCGTTCTCGCCTGCTGCAAAGTAGACAAGGTATATAGGTAACATCGGTAATAGACACGGGGAAATAAAGGTGGTTACACCCTCTAAAAATGATATTAAAAATTGCATGGTTCTCCTCCGTTTTTATAAAACTGAGAACTTTTTAATAATAAATGACTTTTTGTTGTGTTATGGGGTAGGGGTACTCTCGCTACTAGAGCTACTTCCAGCTACCGCTCTGAAATTAGCAATTATAGTTATAGTTGCGGTTTGGCCGGTAGGGACAGTATAAGTTGTTGTAGCAGATGTGCTATAGCTTGCGCCCTCTATATTCCAGTCGACAAACTCATATCCAGCATTTGGTGTAGCTGTAATAGATATGGTAGTTCCAGGATTTGCATTAGTTGATGCTGTTGTAGTACCGGCTGCAGGATCATTTGCTGAAATAGTTATAGTTACAGGTTGTGCCACAACTGTTTGTGTAAAATGAGCAACTGCTGTTATTGTACCTGTTGCGTTATTTGGTATAGTGTAGCTGTAAACAGCTGTTCCGCCAACATTTGTACCACCTATCACCCAATGGCTAAACTCATAGCCTGTATTTGGAGTTGCAGTAAATGTTACCGAATTTCCAGGGACTATCGAGCTTGCCGAAGCCGAAGCTGTACCTGCGGTGGCGCTCGCTGAAGAAACGCTGATAGTTACAGGGTCTGGGTCTTCCGATTCCTCTTTGAAATGAGCTGTAATCTGTACACTGTTCGGAGTTTCGTCATCGACAATATAGGTTATAGTGGTATTTGTGCTATGTTGCAATTTGCCGCTTGTATCTGTCCAATAATCGAGCTCATACCCTGCGGCTGGAGTTGCTGTAACGCTTATTGCGTCGCCTCTTTTAACGGTTTGGGTGCCACTGAGCGATAAACCACCTTGGCTTGTGCTATTTACAGATAGTGTAATCTCAACACTTTCACTGAGTTCGGAACTTGAGCTTGAACCATCATCTTCGATGAAATGGGCAGTTGCTATAATACCGCCATCGGCATTATCAGGTACTACAAATGTGAGCGATGGGTTGTTAATATCCTCAATTCGACCGTTTGTAACAGTCCAATGGCTGAATGCATATCCGTCGTTTGCAACAGCAATAACTGTTGTTGCACTCTCGCCAATAGCTATTGACTGGGCCACTTCGCCTTCAATTCTACCATAGGTTGCATTATTAACGGCGAACTGAACTTCTATTCCTTCTTGCGATGCGTTACTGCTACTAGACGAGCTTGGTATAACCTGTGGAGCTTTCTCGTATCTTTGTGGTATATCATCTAGAGGAGGACGGTCATCTTCTGTTATATAGCTATGCTCTAAAACATAATTTATAAAAGCTTCTGCGCCTTCGTCACTTAGGTGTATACCATCCATAACAAAGTAATCAGGATCTCCATAACCTGTATCATCACGGAGTGCTTCTATACTGTTTAAAAACATACAGTCCATCTCACGGGCAAGGTCAACAAGTTCATTATTGAGTTTATCAATAATAGTCATTGAAATATTGTTATAGTCACGAACCTTTGCAACTGGTGGGATAGTGTTTATTATTATATCAACAGATGGATAATAATACCTTATATCGTCTATAAGTTCCTTATAGCTTTCAATAAAGTCATCAATATCGGTTGTCGCTGCATCATTCGTACCAAAGGTAATTATAACTCGACGCGGCTGAAGTATCGAAACCGCCTCTGCGATAGAAACAGGATCGGTCCTATCTCTAAAATATACCCCTTCTTCGTTAATCGCGCCGTTTATCCCCATTGAGACAAACGAGATATTATTTTGAAGAGTTGTGTAATCATAATTTATAAGACGGTATGTATTGCTATCGCCTATAAAAAGTGTCTCATCAAGATAATCGGGGTCTAAAAGCTCGGTGCTTTGTAAGATAACATCGCTATAAGCCTCTTTATCAATAGCGCCCTCATCACTGTTGTAGCTATCAGAGCTCGATGAAGAAGATGGTAAGACAGCTTCCCCTCCGCTCGATAAAACCATAATGACAACAGATATTGCAACTACCGCTAAAACGGTAGCAGCAGCTATCAAGCTAACCATAAGTGGATTATTTTTTATATAATCCATTATTCTTTCAAAAATTTCGCCAATCTCAAATGTTTTATTTTTTCTACTCAAAATATCACCTCAACACCTTGATTATACTACATTTTGAAAGATTTGTCATTTATTAATGTAAAAAGTTTTCTTTGCATTCTATTATTAATACTGCTTTGTTGAAAAAAATATCAAGTCGTTTTTTCAAAAAAATACAGATGCGCTGCAAAAGAGTAAGCTGTAAAGTTTTCGAAAACAATAACTATTACTGATTATATAGTATAATCTATTTCTGTTTTTTCTGTGGCAAAAAATAAAATCTCCTATACGTAAAAAACCGCCCTCTTGCAGTAAGGGCAGTTTTTTGATAGGAGATAATAATCATGAAAAAGTTCTTGAGTTAAATATACCACTGAATTTGATTAAAGTCTTGAACAAACTATTAACTTGATGTAAAAAAACAAGCAATTAAATGTAAATGGTATTTTAATATACAAATAAACGGAGTTAAGATACATTGCAGCAAATAGTCGTCTTGTAAAGCGCGCCTTGCTTACACGAGAAGAGTGGAAGGTAGAGCTGGGGGATGGAATTGAAGGGGAGGAGTCGAGTGCATAGGCGAAAAGGGAAGGTAAGTTAAATGGATGTGAAGTGAAAGGGGATAAAATCAAAAGGAAAATTTAAAGCTAGGAGAGTAAATACAAAAAATAAATATAAATGGGGGAAGATAAAGAAATAAAGCCGAAAAATAAAAATTAAAGGGGAAGTAAAGATAAGAGAGTGAAGCAAAAGGGGAGATTTAAGGATCGACAGTTGTGCTTGTTTGGCCGGTGCCGACTATCTCTGTGGAAATTGTCTGCCAACTTTGACAGCCGCAGATGCCATCTGAGGATAAGCCTTGACAACGCTGCCAATTTTTAAGAGCGGACTCAGTGTTTGCGCCAAATATTCCGTCAAGCCCACCTGCGCTAAATCCTAGTGTGTTCAAAGCATCTTGAAGAATAAGGGTATAAACCCCGCGGCTACCTCTTTTTTGGGTAGGGTACCCTGCTCTGGTAGAACATGCGGGGGATCCCGTTCTTCTGTCGAAGTGGACCCAAGTTGGGGTTAGAGACAACGGCTCTACATAGCCCCAAACACCGCTGTCAACTGCTGTGTCATAGAGCTCTTTTCGCTCGGCAGCTGTAAATATCTGTCCACAATCGAATGCGACCCCAGCATAATGCTGACTTTGCGCTGAGTGTCCGCCCTCCCAAATTCGCTTAAAAGCATAACCTAAATAGATAGGTTCGCCATATTCTTCTCGTGTTATATTCCACGCTTGCATTGCGGCTTTTGTGGTCCATAGTACAGTTGATTTTGAAGAGCCGCGAAACTCACCTACAACTAAAGAGCCGCCCTCATTGTAGGGCATTGCATCGCTCTCGTTTAAAAAGAAGGTCTCTATTTTTTTATTTATCTCATCATAAACTAATACCTTTGCCATATTGCGCTCCTTCTTTGCCGATTTGGCATAATCTTTAATACCGATTATAAAAGTCGGTTTCTCTTAACCATTATATGATTTGAAAATAAAAAGGTCACTAGTTTATGTTAGTTTAAATAAAAGAGGTTAATAGTTTAAAAAGAAAAAAGAGATATGTTTTATCATATCTCTTTATCTATTAATAAATCAGCTTTGTATTAGACTACTTTGCATATACCTCTTCGTCGTTTTTGCTCTGCTTTTTAACGATAGCTACAACAACTGCCTGAACAAAAGCGATAGCTGCCATTAGAATTGTCCATTTGTCTGTCCAGATCATTGGAAGGGTCATATCTTCTGTTAGGATAAATGCTATGATTGCAGCAAGTGCAACAACTACACTAAATCCTCTGAAGAATCCACGGCGTTTATAGTTTTCGTCGTTTTCGCCATCTTCGCGTTTTCTCTCTTTAAAGTAGTTTATAAGGAGATAGATAGAAGTTAGACAGGTGAGTACTGTTAAAATTAGATTTAATAGTGCCCAAGCAGCTCCGCTTGAGAGCGGTGCCTGTGGATCATCGATTACAACCTGATCTGCACCATTATCTAGAGGTGGCACTGGATCTGGGATAACTATCGGATCTTCTTCCTCTTCGTCATCAGGCTCTACTGGAGGTATTACTGGACCTACTGGAGGATCTACCGGTTCGTCTTCTTCAATTACAGGTTGAATTGGAGGTTGCTCAATTTCAGGTAGAACCTGAAGTTCTGGGTCACCAAGGTCGTTTCTTGATTT
>CAYJGP010000060.1:0-11061 GCA_964369435.1 uncultured Oscillospiraceae bacterium
TATAAAAACAAGCTGACACTTAAATGTTGTGTCAGCTTGTTTATTTATCCATAGTTTTATTGAGTTTAGTTACTTTTTCATTCTACCGCTTTCTCGACCGTACATCGCTGTGAGGCGTGCTATCTCTTTTGCAAATTGCTTTGACAACTCATCTTCCCGCACTCTCCACACCCAGTTTCCGCCAACGGTCGACGGAGTATTTATCCTGCCATCTGCACCCTTTGAGAGCCAATCGGCCATCGGAATTATACATCTATCCGCAACGCTTGCAAGGCACGCTCTGATAAGGCTTCTTGCAAAATCATCGCCATCTTTTATATCGAGGTAGCTTTTGCAGAACTTAACATCCTTCGCCCCACCGCTCACTTCCCAGTCGGCAGTCGTCGTATTGTCGTGTGTGCCTGTGTAGACAACACAATTTCTCGGGAAATTATGCGGAAGGTAGTCGCTCTCCTCACGAGAGTCAAAGGCAAACTGTAACACCTTAGTTCCAGGGTATCCACTCTGCTTTAAAAGCTCATAGACATCAGCTGTTAAAAATCCTAAATCCTCGGCTATTATCTCAATTTCTGGTATCGCCCTCTTTATCGCCTCGATAAATCCTATTCCGGGTCCTATCCTCCATCTTCCGTCTTCTGCGGTTTGCGCATCTGCTTTTATTGCATAGTATCCCGCAAAACCACGGAAGTGATCAACACGAACAACATCGTATATCGTGCATGCATGTTTCATCCTTTTTATCCACCAATTATACTCGGTTTCTAGCTGGTAGTCCCAGTCGTATAGTGGATTTCCCCACAGCTGTCCCTCTTTTGAGAATGCATCTGGTGGACAACCGGCAACTTCGCTTGGGCGGTTTTCGGCATCGACCTGAAACAGCTTTGGATTTGCCCATAGATCTGACGAGTCTGGGGATACATATATCGGGATATCTCCAATTATCTTTACCCCTTTTTTGTTCGCATATTTCTTTAAGCTCTTCCACTGTTTATAGAATAGAAACTGGACAACTTCCCAAAAGAATATCTCACCTTTTAGCTCTTTTTTAATATCCACTATTGCTGTTTTCGTGCGGTTTCTAAGATCATCTTCCCACCTTGTAAAAGATACATGGTTGTATTTTTCCTTTATAGCCATAAAAAGGGCGTAGTCGCAAAGCCAATCGGCATTTTCTTTTTTAAAGCTCTTAAATCTCTTGCTGTTTTTGTTAAAGCGGATTACTGCTTTTTGCAAAAGTTCTTTTCTCTTTTTAAATAGCTTATAGTAGTCGATTGAGATATTGTCGCTTTCAAAATCAAACGAGTTTACCTCTTCTGCAGTTAAAAGCTTATCAGACACCAACTTATCTATATCGATAAGGTAGTGGTTTGCGGCAAATGCAGAGAAGCTCTGATACGGGCTATCGCCATATCCTGTAGGCCCTATCGGTAGAATCTGCCAGTAGCTCTGCTTGCCGCGCTTTAAAAAATCGACAAAATCATACGCCGCCACTCCGATTGTTCCTATTCCATAGGGGGAGGGTAGCGATGATATCGGCATTAAAATTCCTGCTGCTCTCACTGTTATAACCCACCTTTCAGCTATTATATAAAACTGCGTTTAATCTTTGCGCAGTTTGTTTTTTCTCATCTGGTCGCCTATCTTTCGCAGATTACGCACTCCGCCAAACCTCTCGAACTTCTTCTCTTCAATTTCTCTCGATGAAAGTCCCTCATAGCCTGCTTCTACCTTTAGTTTTTTGTAGTTTTCGAGGTGTCGAGTATCAATTTCACCCTCCAAAACCGCTAAGTTGACAGCACATCCAGGTTCACTCTCGTGTTTACAGTCGCTGTATCTGCAGTTTTTTGCAATCTCATCTATATCCGAGAAGGTCTGCGATAGATCAACCGACTCTGCGCCGAGTTCACGCATTCCCGGAGTATCTATTATAACTCCACCAAAAACGCTAGTATACATCTCGCGCCCTGTTGTTGTATGCCTACCTTTATCAGCCTTCCCAACCTCTGCAGTCGTAAGGCTTCTATCTTTTTGCAATAGATTTATAACCGTTGATTTGCCGACGCCAGACGAGCCGACAAAAGCTGCTGTACTGCCGACTTGCAAATACTTCTCAAATTTTTTCTCTATCTCTTCATCAAACATCGAAATAGTTATCACATCGGAGTAAAACGAAACTCTCTCCGCTTCACTTGTGTATCTATCCACCTCTCTGCATTGGTCGGATTTTGTAAGCAGAATTACAGGGTTGACCTTGCTATCCCACGCTATGGCGAGATAACGCTCAAGGCGGTTTAGGTTGAAGTTGTTGTTTAGCGACATGCAGATAAAAAGGGTATCTACATTCGCAACAACAGGTTGCGCCTGGCCGCTAACGCCAACAGCTGTTCTTAGAAAAACGCTCTTTCGTGGCAGAAGGTTGTGGATAATTGCGTTGCTGTTTTCATCTGGGATACTAGCCATGACAAAGTCTCCGACTGTTGGAAAAAGAGCAAGTTCGTTTGTTTCATACCGCATCTTTCCTGAAATTTCCGCCCTTCGCTCTCCTGTTTCTAACACTATCCGATAGAGTCCTTTGTGTTGGGATACGACCCTTGCAATTTCCTTATCGGAATATTCTGTAGCTAAATTTATAAATCTGTCGGTCAAGCCGAAGTTATAGAGTTTATTCATTATCTCCTCAATTGAAACTTTCTTATTTTTCGCAATATGAACTTAAAATATCTGTTTTACTGTTTAAGTTTATATTAGTAATGATAATTCTATTATAAACCAAAATATGGGTAATGCAAAGAAAAAAATAATGTGGGGTAGTGTTTTTTCATTTTTGCTTTTTTGCAGTTTTAAAACTAAATTCTCTTCTGTCACTGCTAATAGTGATATATTGCAGCAATCTATGATATAAGTTTTTAAATCGACTTTTTCCACATGTTTATATTGGTGCACAGAGGTTACGCCACCGCCCACAGCGGTAAGGCGCAGCCTTACCTGCTCGGCATGAAATGCCGAGTCCGGCACCCTGCGGGTGCCGGGGCTGTGGGCGGCGGCGTATCGACGTACAGATACCTTTTTATTTCACAACCCACTGTTTTTTTACCTTTCAAAACCCCATTTGTTCACACTCTCTTAGTTGACATATAACTTTCTGAGGTCTATAATTAAACAAGTATATTCCACTGGGTAAACATTTTACCCAATATATAATGAAAGGAAAGTTTGATGAAGGAAATAATAGAAAAATTATGCGCTGCCGATGGTATTTCGGGCTTTGAGCAAAATGCATCAACCGTTGCACTTGAGCTAATCAAGCCGTATATTGACGAAGGTTATATCGATCCCTTTGGCAATGTTATCGCATATAAATACTCAAAAAAAGAAAATGCAAAAACCATCATGCTCGATGCACATATCGACCAGATCGGTTTTCTCGTTACAGAGATAACAAAAGAGGGATTTTTACGATTTGTAAATGTTGGAGGGTGCGATCCTCGTATTTTAGTTGGAACACCTGTTCTTGTAATAGGTCGCACGGGCACTGTTAATGGCGTTATCGCAACAGTTGCGCCGCACCTTTTCAGAACACTTGGCGGAAAAGCTGCTGAGCTTAAAAATATGCTTATCGATATCGGCTACTCTTCAAAAGAAGAGGCAGAGCGCCATGTTCGCGTTGGATCACGAGTTATCTTCGATATGGAACCTGTCAATTTAACACCTGATATTCTTGTTTCAAAATCGCTTGACGATAGAGCTTGCGTTGCATCTATTATCCATACATTTGAACTTATAAAAGACCTAGAGCTTGATTTAAACGTCGTTGCTGTTTTCAGTGGAACAGAAGAGGTTGGAGGCCCAGGATCTATGGTTGCAACCTATAAAGTCCGCCCCGATATGGCAATAGCTATCGATGTTACCCACGCAAACACCCCTGACGCTAACCCACTGCACACAGCGCCTTTTGCAGATGTTACCCTCACTAGAGGTCCGAACCTGCACAAGAAGCTAACTGATGAGCTTATCCGTGTTGCAAAAGCCTATGATATTTCGGTTACCATAAACGTAGCTGAGAGGATGACTGGTACAAATGCACGCCATATACAGGTTGTGCGAGGCGGTGTTCCAGTAGCTCTTATTGGGCTCCCTCTAAAATATATGCACACACAAGTCGAGGCAGTTAAATTATCGACCGTTAAATCTATCGGTGTTCTTATGGCCGAGTATATTAAAGCTTACAGAGGTTAAGCGGAAAGGAAAGTAGATTTGATTAAGTTACTTAAAAAACTATGCGATCTCGACGGCCCTTCTGGAAGCGAGGAGATTGTTGCAGATTTTATTAAAGAAACAATAAAAGACTATGTTGACGAAGTTTCTGTAGATGCTATTGGAAATGTAATAGCGTTTAAAAAAGGAGCTAAAACCCCAGAAAAGAGACTTATGTTCTCAGCTCACATGGATGAAATTGGTTTTATCGTCACAAACTTTGCAGAGGACGGAACAATAAAGTTTGGGCTTTGTGGAGGGATGGATCCACAGGTGATACTCGGCAACCGAGTTCGCTTTGGCGATGTTAAGGGTGTTATCGGCATAAAAGCCGCTCACATGACAACAGCAGAAGAGCGCAGAATGGTGCCGAAGGTCGAGAGTATGTATATTGATATTGGTGCATCTTCAAAAGCAGAAGCACAGGGACGCTTAAATCTCGGCGACTGCGGAACATTCGATATAGAGAGTATTGATTTTGGCGACAATATGCTACGAGCAAAGGCGATCGACGATAGATTTGGTTGCGCTATGCTAATTGAGATTATCAAAAGCGATCTTCCATACGACTGTTACTTTGCATTCTCAACCCAAGAAGAGGTTGGGCTTCGTGGCGCACTTACCGCCGCATATACTGTAAACCCAGATATCGCAATTATTGTTGAAGCGACTTCCGCTTCAGATTTAACCGATGTTGCAGAGCATGAGAAGGCTTGCTCACCAGGTAATGGAGTTGTTCTAACCGCTATAGACGGTGGCACAATCTACGATGAGCTGCTCTTTAAAGAGTGTGTTCGTGTTGCGGATAAAAACAAGATAAAGTGGCAACATAAAACTCAGGTGACTGGTGCTAACGACTCAGGCTCTATCCATAAAAGCCGTGCTGGTGTTCGTACACTTGCACTATCGCTCGCAACAAGATATCTTCACTCACCGGTTTCAGTTGCAAACAAAGACGATATGAAAGCTACAAAAAAATTACTGTTAGCTTTACTTAAGGAGGGAACATTCTAATGTTATTTGAACTAATAGAAAAAATCTGCGGTGGCTACGGCCCTTCTGGCAGAGAGAAAACAGTTGCACAGATTATTGAAAACGAAATTAAAGACTATGTTGACGAAACATACTATGACAATCTCGGAAACCTAATAGCCCACAAAAAGGGAACTGGCAAAAAGATTATGACCTCAGCTCATATGGATTCTATCGGATTTGCCGCTAGATTTATCGATGAAAAAGGTTTTATCCGTTTTGCTTCGGTTGGCGGTCTGCCACCTCACTATATCGTTAATATCCCTGTTGTTTTCCAGAACGGTGTACACGGTGTTGTTTCTTGTGAGGATTCAAAAACTCTAAAAGATCTTACTATCAATGATTTCTATATAGATATCGGTGCAAAAGATAAAGAAGATGCACTAAGCCAGATTTCAATAGGCGATTTTGCAGTTTATGCAAGCCCCTACTACCAAAACGGCGATATGGTTTTCGGCCCTTATATGGACGATCGAATTGCCTGCGTTGTTCAGATTCTTGCAATTAAAGAAGCACTCCCTACAGATAACGATATCTACTATGTATTCTCAACTCAAGAGGAGGTTGGTATACGCGGCGCTACCGTTGCAAGCTACCATCTAGCTCCTGATTTCGGTGTTGCCCTTGATGTTACCTTCACAGGAGACGCTCCAAACACCCGCCACAAAATGGAAACAAAGCTTGGCGGCGGCCCTTGCAACAAGATTATGGACAGCTCGGTTATCTGCAACGAAGCGGTAGTTGATTTGATCTATGAAGCAGGTAAGGCACTTGATATGGAACTTCAAAATGAGATTTTAGTCGGCGGCGGAACCGATACCTCAGCTATCCAGCGCGCTCGTGGCGGCACACCTGTTGGCGCAATCTCAATCCCAACAAGATATATGCACTCTCCTTGTGAGACAGTTAGCAAAAGCGATGTTTTGCAGTGCGCTAAACTGCTTGCAAAAGTTTTAACTATGTTTAAATAGGTTTCTAGCAATAAGCTTAAAATTACCTTTTCGGTATTCAATTATATTTAGTTTTGCTTTACCATTAAACAAATAAACCTTTATAAAACCTGTGAATTTTCTGAATTCGCAGGTTTTTTGTTGTATATATCTTTATTGGAAGTATACTTAAGTGAAAGATAGTTTTATGACTTAAAAAAACTGAAAAAATTTAAAGTTTACACAGCTTAAATGTCGTTTGTCGATTTTTTCGAAATTATATCTCTTCAAGAATATATCTCTTGTTTTACACGCAAAATCTCTTTTTTCTATCCTTTGTTGTTGCTTATTTCTCTTTTTGCTCATCTGCTTAACTGCTGTTTTATATTTTTGCTTACTAATTGTGTTTTTTTGGTGAAATTCAATCGCTAACTATTGACTTCTCTATAAACTTGCATATAATAATGATATTGGAGGAATAACTATGAACGAAGAATTTGCGCTATTTCGGTTTTTACGCTCGATAAAAGACGCCGTTGAAAAAGAAGGAAATAACTACCTCAAAAATCACGATTTAACATTTCCACAAAGCGGCCTTCTGCTAACTCTCTATAGACACGCAGAATATACAGCCAGTTACAAAGAGGTTGAAAAACGATCGAAATCGGCTCAATCGACAGTAGCAACTATGGTTTCAAGGCTGGAAAGCAAAGGGTTTGTCGAAACATTTTACAACAAGGAAGACAAACGAATAAAGCTTATACGACTTACCGATAAAGGCCATTCTATTATAGAAAAGATTAATAACACTATGAAAAGAACCGAGGAAAACGTTATGTCCAGCCTTACGGATGTTGAGAAAACACTATTCATTGAGCTATTAAACAAGATAAGTAGCAACATTTTTGTAGAACCAAATTGACCAGTTTTTTATATTAATATTAATAGCTACCTATCAATAGATAGCTATTAAAAATGGAGGAATTTTGTGAAAAATATTATCAAAACACTAAAAGCACGAGAGTATATATTTTTAGTAATTTCGTTTTTTGCCATAGTGTTACAGGTAAATCTTGACCTGCTAATCCCAGATTACATGTCAGAGGTAACGATGCTTGTTCAGACTCCGGGAAGTCAGATGAGCGATATCCTTTTAAACGGAGGACTTATGCTCCTCTTCTCGCTCCTCTCACTTGCACTCACACTTGTGGTATCCTATTTTGCCGCTCAACTTGCTGCAACTGTTTCGATGCGACTTCGTGAGATGGTTTACAACAAGACTATGTCCTTCTCGATGGGCGAGATGAACAAGTTTAAAACATCATCGCTTATAACCCGCTCAACAAACGATATAACTCAAATTCAGATGTTTGTTGCAATCACATACAATGCGGCAATTAGAGCTCCGCTTATCGCTATTTTTGCTATAACTAAAATAGCTGGTAAAAACACAGCATTTACCATTGCAACTATAGTTGCTGTTGTTTCGCTTTTGATAGTTATGGCAGTTGTGCTCGGTCTGTCTATTCCGAAATCAAAGCTTCTGCAAAAACTCACAGATAAGCTAAACCGCATCACCCGTGAGCAGCTCACTGGTGTTCGTGTAATCTCTGCTTATAATGCACAAGAATACTATGGCGAAAAGTTTGAAGAGGCAAACAAAGAAGTGGCATACACAAATTCATTCGTAAACCGCACAACAGCGTTTATCTTCCCCTATATGACCTTTATGATGTCAACACTTACAATCTCCATCTATTGGATTGGTGTTCTGCTGATAAACGAAGCTGTTGGTTATGATAAGCTAACAATATTTTCCGATATGGTTGTATTCACCTCATACGCAATGCAGATAATTATGGCATTTATGATGCTTACTTTCACCTTGATAATTCTTCCTCGTGCAGTTGTTTCGGTAAACAGAATTTCAGAGGTGCTAAGTAGTGAAAACGAGATAGTTGATGGTAACGACAGCTTTACAGCATCAAAAACCGATACTGCAATATCTTTTAAAGATGTATCGTTTAAATATCCGGGCGCAGAAGAGGCGGTTTTAGATGGACTCACATTTGATGTTCTAAAGGGAGAGACGGTAGCGATAATCGGCTCAACTGGTAGCGGAAAATCTACCCTTATAAATCTTCTCCCTCGCTTCTATGATGCGACGAGTGGTGAAATTCACATTGATGGAATTAATATTCGAGAGTATAAGCAATCAACCCTTCGAGATAAGCTCGGTCTTGTAACTCAAAAAGCGATGCTATTCTTTGGCTCTATCGGCTCAAACACAGCTCTTGGGGTGGAGGATACTAATATCTCGCAGACTGGTGCTATAGATGCTCTTGATATAGCGCAAGCAACAGACTTTGTTTCGAGTGTTGGACTTGACGGAGCAGTTGCACAAGGTGGTACTAACCTTTCAGGCGGTCAACGTCAGAGGGTTTCGATAGCGCGTGCAATCTATAAACAGCCTGATATCTATATTTTTGACGACTGTTTCTCAGCTCTTGACTATAAAACAGACAAGACACTAAGACGCAAACTCGAGGAGACAACAAAAGGCGCTACTAAAATTATCGTAGCTCAGCGTATTAGCACAATTAAAGATGCTGATAAAATAATAGTTTTGGACGATGGAAAAATAGCAGGACAGGGCAGCCACAGAGATCTTCTTAAATCCTGTTCGGTATATATAGAGATCGCACAGAGTCAGCTTTCAAAGGAGGAACTCGGAATATGAGTAATGAAACAAAAAGAAACACAGCTCCTCCAAAAGGCGGAATGGGAATGGGCGGCCCACGCGGTGGTATGGCACTAGCTGAGAAGCCAAAGAGCTTTAAAGCTAGCATCAAGAAACTGATATCTTTTTCTAAAAAATACATGATAATGTTTGTTATAGCGATAATTCTAGCTATCGTTTCAGCAACATTTACCCTTATAGGACCTGGGCGATTATCGGAGATTGTCGACCTAATTACAGTGGGTCTTACCGGCAGTATAGATATGGTAGCAGTGCTTGATATAGCGCTATTCCTTGTTGTAATTTATATTCTCAGCCTTATCTTGGGGTATATTCAATCGACAATAATGGCGATAACCACCCAAAGAATAACAAAGCGGATGCGCAGCAAAGTTGTATCAAAGCTTGGCAGAATGCCACTTTCATATTTCGATACAAAACCCTATGGTGCGACACTCTCGATAGTCACAAATGATATCGACACGATCGGAACAAGCCTAAACCAGAGCTTATCATCGCTAATTAGCGGAGTTTTCACCTTTGTCGGTGCTTTTATCCTGATGCTCTCGACAAACTGGATAATGGCGATTGCCGGACTTTTAGCAACAGTTGTTGGCTTTTCGCTGATGATTGTCATTATAACAAACTCACAAAAGTTCTTTAAGGCAAACCAGGAAGAGCTCTCTTCACTAAACGGTCATATCGAAGAAGCGTATACTGGGCATACTGTTATAAAAGCTTATAACGCTGAGAGACTTCTGCTCGATAAGTTCAACGCAAATAACAAGCGTCTATTTGAAGCAGGCTGGAAATCACAGTATATCTCAGGGCTTATGATGCCGATTATGAGCTTTGTTGGCAACCTATCTTATGTTGTTGTATCAATTGTCGGCGCTGTTCTTGCAGTTGAAGGATATATATCTTTTGGTGTTATCGTTTCATTTATGATTTATATCCGCCTGTTCACCCAACCATTATCACAACTTGCGCAGATTTCAACTAGTATGCAGTCGGCGGCAGCTGCGGCAGAGAGGGTATTTGACCTACTTGAGCGGGAAGAGCTCTCAGATGAAACAGAAAAAACCGAACTCGCAAACGATGTTCGTGGAGATGTTTCTTTTAAAAACGTCTCATTTGGGTATAACCCTGATAAAATTATAATAAAGGATTTCTCAGCTGAAATAACAGCAGGGCAAAAGGTCGCAATAGTAGGACCTACCGGTGCTGGCAAAACGACCCTTGTAAATCTGCTTATGAGATTTTATGAGCTAAACAGCGGCAAGATAACACTTGACAGTGTTGATATAAGCGATGTTACACGTGATAGTTTGCGAGATAGGTTTGCAATGGTACTTCAAGACAGCTGGATTTTCGAGGGGACAATTTTCGAAAATATCGTCTTTAACAGGGAAGATATTACCATTGATCAGGTAAAAGATGCTTGTAAGGCGGTCGGTATCCACCATACAATTAGAACTATGCCCGGCGGCTACGATACAGTTATGAGTGACGCTGCTCTCTCAGCAGGTGAAAAACAGCTACTTGCAATAGCAAGAGCTATGGTTAAAGACTCAGATCTTCTGATTCTCGACGAAGCTACAAGCTCGGTAGACACAAGAACCGAGATGCTTATAACCGCCGCTATGGATAAACTCGCAACGAAAAAGACGAGCTTTATTATAGCTCACAGACTCTCGACCATTAAAAACGCAGATATCATTATCGTCATGAAAGATGGAAATGTTATCGAGAGCGGCAACCACGAAGTTCTACTTGCTAAAAACGGATTTTACGCTGAGCTATATAACAGCCAGTTTGAAGAAGATTAGTATTAGTTTAGTTGAATAATATAAAAAACACCTTGCATAAGCAAGGTGTTTTTTTCTAACCTTTAGGTAGCTTTAATAGATTGTCATTAACTGTGTCGTTAGGTTCAGACCTAACATATTTTTCACCTCTACTACTTATAGCTGGAACTAAACTTGGTTTATATCCTAGATTTACTCTTATACTATTAGGATTAGCACTAATATAATCATAAACCACCTCTTTTAAGTACCATGCATTTTGTTCTTCGATAAATACATGACTAATATCATTACAGTT
>CAYJGP010000061.1:0-11039 GCA_964369435.1 uncultured Oscillospiraceae bacterium
GGACGGGGAGGATACCTCGTTAAAAAATATAGGTGTTTTTGCACTGAAAAAGCGGACAGTTATACTGTCAAATTGAGTGGTACCGCGGAAGTTTTGCTTTCGTCTCTTTATAGAGACGAGAGCTTTTTTAATTGAAAGGAGAAAAAAATGAAAATAGCATTTTCAACACTTGGATGTCCCGATTTCACATGGGACGAAATTTTATCAACTGCAAAAGATCTAGGTTTCGAGGGAATTGAAGTTCGTGGGATGGAGGAGAATTTCAATGCATTTCTCTCAAACCCTTTTGATGATAAGAAAATAGATAAAACTGTTGCGAAACTAAAAAAGCTTAAAATCGAAATCCCCTGCCTCTCTTCAAACAGAGCAATTAAGTTCCCTGATAAAATCGATGAGAACGCAGAATATATCAAAGAATATATCGACTTCGCAGCGAAAATAGGAACACCGTACATCAGAATTTTAGGAGACGCTAAAGCGGATGTCGATGGAGAGGTAGATGATGCTGTGGTTATCGAAACTCTAAAAAAAGTAACAGGTTATGCAACTGAGCGTGGCGTTACTCTGCTTGTTGAGACAAATGGTGTCTATGGTGATACAAAAAGACTTTGCGAGATGCTAAGCGAAGTTCGCTCTGAGAGTGTCGGCGCTCTTTGGGATATCCACCATCCATATAGGTACTTTGGCGAAGAGCCACAGACAACTATCCAAAACCTCGGCGCATTCATCAAATATGTTCATATTAAAGATTCAATAATAGACGATGGCAAGACTGTTTATAAAATGATAGGAGAAGGAGATCTTCCAATTGATTTTGCAATGCAGTCGCTTCGCTCGATTAACTACGACGGATTTATAACCCTTGAGTGGCTAAAAGCTTATGCCCCAGACCTTGCAGAAGCAGGTGTAGTATTCCCGCATTTTGCAAATTTTATGAGCGAATACACAGGCAACGGATATGGCAAAACAACTTTGATTGATAATAACAGAGGAACAGGTAAATACATCTGGCCAAAAGAGACATTAATAGACCTTACCTTCCCTGAAGTGCTAGATGCTATGGTGCGCCATTTCCCAGACCAAACAGCATTTAAGTATACCCACAGAGATTACGAGAGAACCTATGCACAGTTTAGTGAAGATGTTGATAAATTTGCAAAGGGCCTTATCTCACTTGGTGTTAAACCAGGAGATCACGTTGCTATCTGGGCGACAAATGTGCCAGAGTGGTTTATAACATTCTGGGCGACAGTTAAAATAGGCGCTGTTCTTGTAACAGTGAATACCGCATACAAAATCCATGAGGCTGAATATCTTCTTCGCCAATCAGACACTCATACACTCGTTATGAACGATGGACTTAAAGATTCAAACTATATCGATATCATAAATACAATCTGCCCTGAGCTTTCAGAAAACAAAGATGGCGAGCCGCTCTATTCTAAGAAACTACCTTTCCTTCGCAACGTTGTAACAATTGATTCAAAGATTAAAGGCTCTTTAACATTTGATGAAGCAATCGAGAATGGTAAAAATGTTCCTATTGAAGAGATAACAAGAAGGGCTGCAAGCTTACGCCCAGATGATGTCTGCAATATGCAGTACACATCAGGTACTACAGGCTTCCCAAAAGGAGTTATGCTAACCCACTATAATATTATAAACAACGGTAAGGCTATTGCCGACTGTATGGATTTATCAACTGCTGATAAGCTAATGATTCAAGTACCGATGTTCCACTGCTTTGGAATGGTGCTTGCGATGACAGCTTCTATGACACACGGAACTTCGATGTATCCAATTGATGTTTTCTCACCGACAAAAGGCCTTGAGTGCATAAACAAAGAAAAAATCACCGCATTCCATGGTGTACCAACTATGTTTATTGCAATGCTTTCGCACCCAGACTTTGACAAAACCGACTTCTCGCATATGAGAACAGGAATTATGGCAGGTAGCCCTTGTCCTATAAAGGTTATGGAAGAGGTATTTGAGCGGATGCATATGGATGAAATCTGCATCACATACGGCCAGACTGAAGCTTCACCAGGTTGCACAATGAGCAAAACAACCGATTCTATCGAGGTTCGCGTTGGAACAGTTGGAAGCAATATCTTTGGTGTTGAATGCAAGATTGTAGACCCTGAGACAAATGAAGAGTTGCCGATAAATACAGATGGTGAGTTTGTAGCTCGTGGATACAACATAATGAAAGGCTACTATAAGATGCCACAAGCGACAGCAGATGCTATAGATGCAGACGGCTGGCTTCACACAGGTGACCTTGCTCGAGTTGATGAAAATGGCAACTACAAGATAACCGGTAGAATTAAAGATATGATTATCCGTGGTGGAGAAAATATCTACCCGAAAGAGATTGAGGAGTTTATATACACACATCCAAAAGTATCTGATGTTCAGGTTGTTGGTGTGCCAGATAAAGCTTACGGCGAAGAGATAATGGCAGCTGTAATTCTAAAAGAAGGTGAAACACTAACAGAACAGGAGCTTAAGGATTATTGTCTTGCAAATATGGCAAAACACAAAAATCCAAGATATGTTTCGTTCGTTGATAGTTTCCCAATGAACGCTGCTGGTAAAATTCAAAAATACAAGATGCGTGAGCAGGCGGTAATTGATTTGAAACTCGGAGAGGCTAATTCTATCGAGACAGCATAGTTAATTTAATAAAAACAGGGCAGTGGTAAACATTAAATGTTTACCACTGCCCTATTATTTTACCTACTACTTTTATTAGCTTTATTTTATTGGTTTGCATCTCATTGCCGCACAGCAGCCGCCACAAATACCCAGTGAATAATCTTCCTTGATTATTTATATAAAACCCATCGCTTTTACTACTTTTTAATCTTCTCAAAAAACGCCTTTATGCTCTGCTCATATCTATTACTTCCATATTCATAATATACAGTTCCCAAAAGCTTATCTGGCAGATACTGCTGTTTTATATAGTTGTTTGGGTGCCCATGCGGATATTTATACCCTTGGCCATGTCCGAGTTTTTTAGCACCACTGTAATGGGCATCTTTTATATCGGTTGGGATATCGCCATATTCTATATTCTGAACATCATAAACCGCTGCTGCGATAGCCGCTGATACAGAATTTGATTTTGGGGATGTTGCAATAGCGAGTGCTGCGTGAGCAAGCGGAAGCTGCGCTTCTGGAAAGCCAAGCTGTAGCGCACTATCGACGCACCCTTTCACTATAACAGCGCAGTTGCTATAAGCAAGTCCTACATCTTCACTAGCACAAGCAAGCAGCCTTCTACAGATTGATGGCATGTCACCTGCTACAATTAGCCTTGCAAGATAGTGGAGGGTTGCATCGGGGTCGCTCCCTCTCATCGACTTGTGAAAAGCACTAAGAATATCATAATGTGCATCGCTATCTCTATCATACCTAAAATTGCTCTTCTGGATAAATGTTTTAACACTCTCTATATCAATTTTTAGCGGCTCACCCTCAGCTGAATGGTAGGCAAGCTCAACTGCATTAAGCGCCTTTCTAACATCGCCACCACAACCAACTGCAATAGTTTCGATAACTTCATCATCAACTAAAACCGCACCTTTATCTTCGTTTAGGATATCAAACCCACGTCGAACTGCCCTTGCGATATCTTCTTTATCAACAGGCAAAAACTCAAATACGGTACATCTTGAAAGAATTGCGTTGTAGATATAAAAATATGGATTTTCGGTAGTTGAAGCGATTAGGGTTATATCGCCGTTTTCGATATGCTCAAGAAGCGACTGCTGCTGTTTTTTATTTAGATACTGAATTTCATCGAGATATAGGATAACCCCTGATGTCGACTGCAAAGTGCCAACCTCTGCTATAACCTCTTTTATATCTTTAGTTGAAGCGGCAGTTCCATTTAGGATATGCAAGTTACGTCCTGCTTGTTTTGCTATAATAGAGGCAATTGTCGTCTTGCCAACGCCCGACGGTCCGTAGAATATCATATTTGGTATATAGTCCGATTTTATAACACGACGAAGAATGCCTCTTGGACCTACTAGGTGTTGTTGACCGACAACGTCATCAAGTGTTTGCGGTCTTATTAGACTTGCAAGGGGTCTGTTCACTGCATTTCCTCCGTTTTATAATTTGTTTGCAACTGCAAGCACTAAAATATAAGGCTATTTTAAAAAACACTAGCAGCTTTAATCTTTTTTGTTTGTAGCACTATTTATCTTCTATCTACTAAACTTATTATTCATATAATGGATATTTCGCACAAAGGGCATCAACTCTTTTGATTACCGCCTCTTTATTTCCTTGCGCATCATCTATAACCATCTTAATAAGTCTTGCAACTTCTCTACAATCTTCTTCATTAAAGCCACGAGTTGTTATAGCTGGTGTGCCTACACGTATTCCACTTGTAATAAATGGCGATTTTGGATCGTTTGGTATTGCATTTTTATTAACTGTTATATAAACTTCATCGAGGTTATGCTCAAGCTCTTTTCCTGTTATCTCTGTGTTTGTAAGGTCAAGCAGTATAAGGTGGTTATCGGTACCGCCTGAAACCATCTTAACACCAAGCTTTTTAAACTCATCTGCCATTGCCGCTGCATTGCGAACAATTTGACTCTGATATGTTTTAAAATCATCAGATAGCGCCTCACCAAAAGCAACTGCCTTTGCAGCTATTACATGAAGAAGTGGTCCACCTTGTGTACCTGGGAATATTGCTTTGTCGACCGCCTTCGCATGCTCTTCTTTACAGAGGATAAGCCCACCACGAGGTCCTCTTAGCGTCTTATGTGTAGTTGAGGTTACGATATCTGCATAAGGCATCGGACTCTGATGTTCTCCTGCTGCTACAAGTCCTGCAATATGTGCCATATCTACCATAAATATAGCGCCAACCTCTTTTGCTATTTCTCCCATTTTTTCAAAATCAATAGCTCTTGGGTATGCAGAAGCACCTGCAACGATCATTTTAGGTTTACACTCTTTTGCAGTTTCTAGAAGTTTATCGTAGTTTATATATCCGTTTTCTTCAACACCGTATGAGACAAAGTTATAGTAAGCGCCCGACATATTAACAGGTGATCCATGAGTTAGATGTCCACCATCTGCAAGTGACATTCCAAGAATAGTATCCCCTGGTTTTAGAAATGCAAAATAAACAGCAAGATTTGCCTGTGCTCCACTATGCGGTTGAACATTTGCATGGTCAGCACCAAAAAGCTTACAAACTCTGTCTCTTGCTAAATTCTCTACAACATCAACCTTTTCGCATCCGCCATAGTATCTTTTTGAAGGGTATCCTTCAGCATATTTATTAGTTAGAACTGTTCCCATTGCAGCGAGCACTTCAGGGGAAACTATATTTTCCGAAGCTATTAGCTCTATATTTCTGCGTTGTCTTAAAAGTTCTGCATCGAGTGCCGCTGAAATTTCAGGGTCTTTCTCATTTAGAAACGAAACTACGTCATATAAATTTTTATACATTTGCATTTCTCCTTATTTTTTATTATTATTATTAGTATGTGAAAATCATTTACACTTTCCCCTTCGACTTCCAACAAAAAGGTGCTAACAAGTTGCACTATTAACTAATTATAAATCCTTTGTATAAAACTTTCAAGTAAAAGAAGAATAGTTTAAAATAAAATTCAAACTACCCTCATCTTAACTGCTGTATTAAACCCTCTTTTATGGAAAGCAATCGAGACATATAACAGATAATACTCATATCACCCTATTTGCTTTGTGTGATAAGAGTATAACTTTCAATAAATTCTACCGATGTAAAGCAAAAGAATGGAGCATTATTATGACAAAAAAACAAAAAGCCGCCCTTGTTTGGGAGCGACTTTTAAGTGAATATCCAGATTCTGACTGCACACTAATTGATAAAGACCCATTTCGCCTGCTCGTTGCGGTACGACTTGCAGCACAGTGTACTGATGCGAGAGTAAACAAAACAACCCCCACTCTTTTTCTAAAGTTTCCAACAGTGAAATCGCTCGCCGAAGCCGACAATGAAGCAGTTGAGGAGATTATTCGTCCATGTGGTCTATATAAAACAAAGGCACGTGACTTAATTCTTATGAGCAGAGCTTTAATCGAGCGGTTTTCTGGTGAGGTGCCCGATACGATGGAGGAGCTTTTAACGCTACCTGGTGTTGGCAGAAAAAGTGCTAACCTTATCCTCGGTGATATCTTTGGAAAACCTGCAATAGTGTGCGATACCCATTGCATCAGGCTATCTGGACGAATAGGTCTTACCGATGGCTCAACCGATCCACTAAAAGTTGAACGACAACTTATGAAGATTTTAGATATGAGCATTGCAAACGAGCTCTGCCACAGATTTGTCGACCACGGACGTGCAGTCTGCACTGCACGAAGCCCAAAATGTCAAAACTGTATACTGCAAAATATCTGTAACTTCAAAGGTTAAACTGTACAGTATTCTATATTTGTTGAGCTGTTTTCCACTCTTAAAGATGATATTACCCCAAAGAATGCAACTTTTAATGCAATCTCTTTGTTTTCAAACATATTCTAATTTTTCATCTTCCATTACCTTTTCTCGTAATTTGCGTATTACTGCTTTGTTTGGATAGAAAAGAGATAAAATTTCACACCACAAGCTCACAGATAAGCCCTTTTGGCAAAACAAATTTCACTATCGCCTTGCAACTATCATCAAATTTATCATATACTCTCCCCGCACTCATACACTCACCTATCACTGTATACGGGCTGTTTGCGACATATCCGATTTTTCCAAGCGGAAAAAACTCAGCTAAAATCGCTTCGTTATCGTGTTTATTTTCAAAATCTTTTTTTATAGTTATGATCTGCTCTTTTTCAAAAACACCCTCACCATAATAATGATTCATCCCTGTTATTGTTATAAAATTCCCCATAATTACTCCTTTACTTTATCACTAAATAATTATTTTTCACCTATATTGTTTTCTATACTTATATTCTACCGCATTATATGTACCATAAAAGGTACAACTAAAAGGCAGTGCACTACGCACTGCCTTTTTATTTATTGTTTTATTAAGTTTATAAATTCCACAACAGCTAATTAATGCAGATATTTTAAAAGATACAAACTGATATTTGAATTACTGAATTTAAAAATAAATTCAAAATTTTGCAATCGAAACTGTTAGTTCCCATTAAAATCCTTTTTGTAATGGCAGAAGTTTTGCGGTAGTTCTATCATATCTACTGCCTTTTTCAGCGCCATATCATAGATATCAAATAATCCACCACCCTCAATAGCCTCGCCGCTCTTCGGGTTAAAATAGCTACCTTCCTGCGCGTTTTCAATATCTGCTTTAAAGCTGTGGTTATCGCGAATTATATTCGCAGATGCCGCTCGAAGTGGCTTTATGATTTTCGATAGCAGCCTGGCAACTATTATTTTGGGTTTTGATGGTTTTAGCAGTTTAAGCATTCTTGGACAATCACCGATAGCCGATATAATCTTCTTTTTCTCTATATCTATCCCCAATATTTCAGAAAACATTTCGCTGTACATCGATGCGAGTTTTTCGCTATCTTTCTTTGTTATGCACAAATGCTTGTATACATCGTAAACGCTATCTGTCCGCTCAAGCATTATAAAGTCAATACAGCTCTCAACTTCTCTGTGAGCTACATTATTATCACTCTCACTCAAAACCTTCATCGCAAAATAATCGATAAAAGGATGCATTGTACTATCAAGCGCATAGTGAGCTAAATAACCATAAAAATAGCTTTTTAGGTCTTCATCATCTGCGCTGTATCCAAAGATAAAACTCACAACTTCATATATCTTTTTTATATGCATAATCGAGCCAAACGAAGTCAGGCTATCTTTTGTGAACCCTCCCTTATCATAAAAAAACAGATCAGGGCCTTGCGCACCTAAATAAAACATACTTTTATTAGATATCTCTATCTCTTTTTCTTTTAAAAGATTTATTAAATCTTTGCTGAAAATATAATGGGTTGAAGCAGCCGGCATAAAATTCCCGCCTTATAACAAATTTTCTATTAATATGAATTTTACCATAATTTTAGTTGAAATATTTTAATTTTCTGTTAAAATAAAAATAATAGGTTAGCCGTACCATATTTTTAAATCTATTTCGATTGCTTTATATAATAAAACGTTTATTCGCAATCAAAATTAATCTTCATCTGCCGCTTTTGAAGATTTATAAATAATTTGCGGCAGAAAAGGGAAATTTATGAAAGATAAATTCACTAAAACCGAACGCTCTTGGATACTTTATGACGTTGGAAACTCGGCTTTTGTACTAATGCTATCAACAGTTATCCCTATCATCTTCAAATCACTCACAGCAGCAGACGATATTTCAGATGCAACCTCTACCGCCTACTGGGCTTATACCCTTTCTGCAGCAACACTTATAAATGCCTTTTTAGCACCAACGCTCGGAAGACTCGCCGACAAAGATGGACGAAAGAAAAAGCTATTTTTAGCCTTTGTACTTATCGGATGTTTCGGCGTTTCAATCCTTGGATTTGCTACCCAGTGGTTTGTCTTTCTCGCGATATTCTTAATCGCACGTGTAGGCTATAGCGGCTCACTAGTCTTCTATGATTCGATGCTAACAGACGTAACAACCGATGAGCGCAGTGATAAGGTTTCATCGAACGGATTTGCTTGGGGGTATATTGGTAGTTGTATTCCTTTTGCAGTATCTATGGTATTCATTTTGATGTATGAGTCTATTGGAATTTCGTTTCAAACAGCGTCTATAATATCATTTCTCCTTATCGCTGTATGGTGGTTTTTCTGCTCAACTCCACTTCTTCGCAACTACAAACAGACACACTTTGTTGAAAATACCTCAAAAGATAATTTTGCAACCGTTTTAAAAGGACTTTTGGGAACACTTAAAAAGATAAAGAACAACAAGCCTGTTATGATGTTTCTAATAGCCTTCTTCTTCTATATCGACGGTGTTTATACAATAATAGAAATGGCAACCGTTTACGGCACAGATGTTGGAATAAGCTCAGATCAACTGCTACTTGCACTTCTTGTAACTCAGATAGTCGCATTCCCATGTGCTATAATATTTGGAATTCTCGCAAAGAAAATTAATACAAGAAAGATGATAACTGTTGCAATAGTAGCTTATATAGCAGTTGCAATCTTTGCTCTCCAGCTTGACCAAACTTGGGAGTTCTGGCTACTTGCAGTTGTTGTTGGAATGTTCCAAGGCGGTATTCAAGCTCTATCGAGAAGTTATTTTTCAAGACTTGTTCCGAAAGAAAATTCAAATGAATTTTTCGGATTTTACGATATTTTCGGCAAAGGCGCTGCATTCACAGGCACTCTTCTTGTAGGTCTTGCAACAGATCTTACCCAAAACTCCACCTATGGCGTTGCTGTTATCGGACTACTACTAGTAATAGGACTTGTATTCTTCCTCAAAGTTCCGAAAAACCATGCCGACATATAAATAATTATAACCAATTATCCGACCGCTATAAATCGTCATAAAGCGATATATAGCAGTCGGTTTTGCTTATACCGCATCTGCAGATAATAGCATAAAGCAAGATAAATTATTACATATTTAATATATCTAGCTTTGCTATTATAAACGCTTTATCTTATTGGTTTACGGCTTGCTGCCGCTCAGCAACTTGCGCAAATATAATATGAATTAGGCATGTGGAGCATCCTTGACCCACGCCATAAGATAGGTTTATGCATAATCAAAGCGAAGCGGAGATTATTTATAATAAGTTGTAAATTTACTAAGACTTACAAAGTCCACAAGGCTAATATTCTTTTTTGGAGGTAGATATGTCATTTAAAAAAGCAGTTTTACCCATTCTATCAACTTTTATTTCGGCAGTTTTAGTTTGCCTATACTTTTTTTCTATATACCGCAGTTACGATGGCGCTATTAATCTTTCGTTTATTGTTTGGATTTTTATAACGCCAGTCTTTTACATAATATCACTATACAATATATCAAAAGGCAAGAATAAGTACGTGGCGCAGAAGAAGTGGCAGAAAATTTCTTCACTGATAATACTGCTTATGTTGGTTGCATTCGCTGTTTACAGCCTAATTAAAAACCCCTACACACTTCCTGCAATAATGCTTATTATCTTTATACCACTTGCATTTATCCTCGACATTGTGCAGAAAAAATCAGGCAAAAAAATCGTCGAATTCAGTGTAGTTGAATCATCTTTATCGGTTATAGGTCTTTATATTTTGGCTGGCTTGATAGTTTTTGTTTATATAGCGGTAGTAAATCCACTGAGCGTTGAAGAAGCAAAAGATACTGTTGCTAAACTCTACCCAGATGAAAATTATGAATTCGGCGCTTATTTAAACCGCATTTATGACGATGGTACATCCCCTCTTGGTGTTTACTTTTTCTCAGATATGGATAGTGATGATCCTATTATTGAGATTTCAGTTTTAGATGGCAAGGTTGTTTAGTTTAATTACATCTGATTGATCTGTAAATTGTTAAACTAGCCAAAAAATAAAAGTATCAACCATCTCTACCTATATGTATAATAAGCAAGCTGCGAATAATAAAAAGATGTGAGTTAAATGCAGCTATCAATAAAGAAATAAACTGTCACTATCAATTTTTTGATAGTGACAGTTTATTTTAATTTAGATTATGATCATAAGAGTTATTTATTGGTTTTATAAAATAGTTTACCAATTAACTCTCCTATGAGTGTAACAACACCATATCCCAAAACATACACCCAAGCTGTGTAATTGTAAAAGAGAAAAATTGTAGGTACAAATAAGATGGCGATTACAACTGGATAAACCAAAGATAATCCATTTTTCATACCGAAAACCAAAGAAGATAAAAAAGAAATTACCGGTATTACAATAAGCATAATCAAAATTGATATTCCTGTGTTTTGCATTAGAAGTGGTAGCAAGTAAAATGCAATGGAATTTACCACTAAATAGGGTAACATAGATTTTAATTTCATATCTATACCTCCATCTGTTATATAAATAA
>CAYJGP010000062.1:0-10997 GCA_964369435.1 uncultured Oscillospiraceae bacterium
CAATTGCTGGGTTTACGAAGTTTTGCCCAATTCCACCAAACAGACATTTAATAACGACTACCGCGAAAAACGCACCGATTATAACTATCGGATACGGTATTGATACCGGCAGGTTTAATGCAAGTATTAGTCCAGTTACAACAGCTGATAGGTCTGGTATGGTATTGTTTTTGCGAAGAAGCAGACCATACAGAAACTCAAACGCCACACAAGAAGCAATCGAAACACCGCAGACTATAAGCGCTCTTGAGCCGAATATTATAAATGACATAACAGTTGTCGGCAGAAGCGAAATTATAACGGCAAGCATTATCTTTGTTGTCGTTATGCTCCCTTTTATATGAGGAGACGGGGTTACTTTTAATTTTTCAACCATTTTTATCCCCTCGCTTTCTTTTTCTGGAGTAGTTTTTTAGATAACTTATTTCTTGTTGCTATCTTTCGTCTTGCGGGACATACATAGCTGCAACATCCGCACTCCATACACAGCATAACATCATAGCGCTCTAGCGCCTCTGTATCTTCGTTTACATGTGCTTTATCAAGCATCATCGGCATTAAATCATAGGGACACGCAGTAGCACATCTACCACAGCGAATACATCCACTTTCCGCATATTGCGCTACCTGCTCGTTTGTAAGCGCTAAAATTCCGTTGTTACCTTTAAGTATTGGATAGTTTTCAGCAGGAACGGCAATACCCATCATCGGGCCACCCATTAGTATCTCGCATACTTCAGCTTTATATCCACCACAGAATTCTATAACGTCACTCATGAAAGTGCCTATTGGAACCTCTATGTTCTTTGGAGTTTTAACAGCACCACCGTCAACTGTTAGCCATTTTGAAACAAGCGGCATACCTGTTTTTAAATAGTGCGATACAAATGCAACAGAAGTTACATTCATAACTATAACGCCGACATCAACAGGAAGTTTACCGCCCATAACAACTCTTCCTGTTGCATTGTAGATAAGCACCTTTTCAGCGCCTTGTGGGTATTTGCTCTCAAGGACTAAAACATCGATACCGTCGTTTTTATATTTCGATAAAAGCTCAATTGCCTTTGGTTTGTTACTCTCAATTCCAATCGTACACTTCTCAATGCCGATATATTTCATAACGGCTTTTATCCCATCTATAACAGAATCGGTATCTTCTATCATCCGTCTGTAGTCAGATGTTAGATATGGCTCACATTCAGCCGCATTGATGATAAGTCTATCGACCTTTTTATCGCCGACGCCCAGTTTTATATGAGTTGGAAAAGAAGCACCACCAAGACCTACAAGTCCAGAATTCTTTATAGCTTCTAAGAACTCCTCTTTTGTTTTTACATTTGGAGGGGAAATAGAAGGATCTGGTGTATTGCTTAAATCGTTCTCGATAACTATAGCTTTTGTAAGTGCGCCCATAGCTGTTGTGAAATCTCGAATCATCGTTACAGTTCCTGAAACAGAGCTGTGGATATTAGCTGAGAACCCACCTTTCATCTCGCCTATCTTTGTTCCAACAAAGACAGTATCGCCCTTTTTTACCAAAGGTTCTGCCGGTGCCCCTATATGCATAGACATCGGTATCATGACCTCTTTTGGAGGGGTGATTTTTTCGATGGGGTCATTCTCGGTATTTTTGAAATGCGCTATTTTGATTCCGCCTAATTTTCTTTGCATACCAATCCTCTTTTCTTTTAATTATTATCGAGTTTATAGATGAGCGGTAAAACCGCTTTTAAGATGACTGCATTTATAATCCCCATGCCAATTCCAGCTATTACAAGTACAGGGGCATACGACTGTAGCAAAACACTCCCTGTGATAAACGATGCTGCCATAATTTGTGCAAGATTATGGGCAACCGCCCCAAAAACTGAAATCAGTATATACGAGGAGCTCTTATAGCTCTTTAGCAGTATTAACATAATTAAAACTGAGAAAACGCCGCCGCTAAAACTTAGAAGTCCCGCCGTTGCGCCTCGAGTTAAAAGAACAAAAATCGCCTTTAAAACCGCAAGCAAAACCGCTTCTCTGCCACCTCTATACAGCAGAATGTATACAACTACAATATTCGATAACCCAACTTTTACCCCTGCTGGAAGTAGTGTTGGTGGGAATAGAGTTGATTCGAAAAACGATAATACCATAGCTACTGAAAAAAGGACGCCTATCGTTGTTATCTCACGTATTTTCTGTTTATGACGCAATATAATCAACCTCACTCTCGCCATGAACGTGAACTACAACAGTCGCCGGTAGGCATACAGCTCTATCACCACCGCTTGTTAGATGTCCTGCCGCTTCACAGAGTTTGTCATCGCACATAGCGTTTATCACCGCAACACCATGCTCGTTGTATACTACCTGTAGTGTTGGTTGTGAATCTATATCATAAACTTTAAAGTTGTTGTCGAAATCTATCTTTAAAACCTGCAGGCCACCTACCGAAACAGTGGCATAATCTCCAGCCTCGCCACTCCAAAACAAAGAGGCAATAGGTAAAGCTGCAATTATCGCGATAATTAAAATATCGCTTTTTTTGAAAAACACTCTATCTTTCATATAACTTATACTCGTTATCGGTGTTCAATGAAAACCTCTCTCTCAAACCCTCTGAAACAATAACCTCTTTGTCCTCTGTAACCGCTATGACCAAAAGATTGTAGTCATCTATATGCTTTAAAACCTCTTCACTTCCCATTATAAACAGATAGGTCGACATAACATCGCACTCTATACCACTCTGCCCTATCACAGCCACTGAAAGCAGGTCACTCTCTGAGGGGTATCCTGTTCTTGGATCTATTATATGGTGGTATACTTCACCACCGCTCTCAAAAAATCGCTCGTAACCACCTGAAGTTGAGATAATCTCATCGGTGAGTTCTAAAACGCCTAAATAATCACTATCGGACTTTTGCGGATCGCGTATTCCAACTTTAAAGCTCTCACCATCAGGGTTTGTCCCCACAGCTAAAATGCTTCCGCCAACATTTACAATAGCACTCGTCACACCGTTTTCTCGATAAACTTCCTCCAGCTTATCACAAAGATACCCCTTAGCTACCGCTCCAAGGTCTACCGACATTCCAGGTATAGCAAGTGATGCTCCACCCTCTGCCATCTCAAGCGCTTCGCTGTTCACAAATACTAAAGCTTCTTCGATTTCTGCATTATCGATAGCACTGTTTGTATCTCGTGCTTCGTTGTATATATCCATTATCCTGCCTATTGTAATATCAAATCTACCGTTAAGCATTCTTGAATACTCTTTAGAGCTGCTGAGTATTTCAATACTATACTCACTAAGAGCTACAAATTCTCCATCGCTATTATTAAGCGCATATATCTCGCTTTCATCATCATATCTATCAAATGTTAAATCAAGCTCTGCAATAATCTCCCCCGAAACTTCACTAACACGCTCGCCATCTCCGCCATAAATCCGCTCTACTATAAAGGTGTCCATAGCAAATGTTTCACTCTCAAAAGTGACATATTTTTGGTTTTGCAAAAATAAAAAAAACAATATCACAAAAGCTGCAATAGAAAAAGCTATTAACGTGATGAGTTTTTTTCTTGACATTTAGTCGCTCCTTTGTTATATTATTATCAAGGTCAAAATAAAAATGATTTCTATTATATTTAACTAACCTAGTGAAAATAAGGATTTAACGATTTACTAATCATTTTTATAAAAACGACCAATAGTATTATATCACAAAATTTTAGATAAATAAACAATAAATTTTGTTAAAAATTTATCATAGTGATATTTTTAAAAAAAGCGAACAAAATAGTAAAAAGGAGAAAAAATTTATGAAAAAAATCGCAGTAGTTTTAATGATTCTAGCAATGACTTTATCACTTGTTGCATGCGGAGGCGGCAGCGATATGCAGGACGGTACCTATCGTGCTGAGTACTCAACTTTTGATGACTATGGTTGGAAAGACTTTGTTGAACTCACCATCACAGATGGCGAGATAACAAATGTTATTTCTGACTGTATTAGTGAAGATGGCGTTTTAAAGAGCGAAGATGAAGAGTATGCGGCTATGATGACCGAATATGGCTCACCGATAACTCCAGATGCTTTCTACCCACTTCTTGAAGAGTCACTTATGAACACACAAAATCCTGGTGAAATTGATATGGTTGCAAACGCGACTGATTCAAGCACTGCATTTAAGCTTTTAGCATCTGAGCTTGTCTCAAAAAATGTTAAAGATGGCGATAGCGAAGTTTTAATAGTAGACAGACCATAGATTTTATTGAACATTTAAAATAGGGTTTTTGCAGTAGATGCAAAAACCCTATTTTTATTTTAGCTTTATTCATCAAGACCAAATGAAACATAAAGCGCTCTATTTATCTCATCCATAGAGTTTTTATCAAGTCTTCCCATCTTCTCTTTTAGTCGCTCTTTATCTATAGTTCTAATCTGTTCAAGCAAAACTACCGAATCCTTCTGTAACCCACTTGATTTTGATGTAAGTGCAATATGCGTCGGCAGCCTTGCTTTGCTCTTTTGGCTTGTGATAGCTGCCGCAATAATTGTTGGGCTGTGTTTATTGCCCATATCGTTTTGGACAACGAGCACTGGGCGAACTCCGCCCTGCTCACTTCCAACGACTGGACTTAAATCTGCGTAGTATATATCTCCTCTTTTTATTGTCACTTTTTTCACTCCCGAAAATGTTATGTGACCTTATTTTTCCCATATTTTTTTAAAATAAACATCTGTCGCTTTTTCTATTCTATTTATTTTTCCATCTATATGTCACACAAAATAAAAGCATCGGTTAATAGCAAAACGCCAAAAAATCCCTTTCGGGATAATTTTAGGCTAACAGACATTATGTATAACGGCTAATTTCTCTATTAAAGCATATATAATAAAATAACAGATAGCTATTTAATCTGCACTACCGTTATCATACCTGCCATAATCTAGCTTTCACTCTAAAAGTCCGTTTCTATTCCCGCACTTTTAGTTTATAGCATTTATGTGGTAAATCTTTGTCGAAAACTCACGGCTTTTTATCTCAACTTCTAAAATTTCTTTATTTTCATCTGTTTTAAGGACAAAGTCTCCGAAATCCAAATTACCCTCCATCCTAAAACTCTTCCCATCTTCTGAAAAAAGGATACAATCTTCGCTTGATAGATAATCAAGCAGCGCTGTTAGGAGCATAAAAGGCATATCTGAAGGTAGAATTTCAGTCGCAACACCAATATCAAAACCCAGATAAGATATAGTGCTCTCCCCGCCTTTTATATTTAGAATAAGCCCGTTTAGAATTCCACCTTCAACTATTTCTATATTGTAGTCGCTTTCATCATTTTTATAAACTTCACAGGTTATTTCCATATCCTTATACGCGATATCCGCCATAAATGAAAAACTCTGCGGCAGAGCAAGCTGTTGCTCATCACTACCACACCCAACTAAAAAGAGTAAAAAAATAATAACTATTGGTGCAACTTTTTTCAAAAAAATCACCTCGATAATTATTATGTTAATTCCTTCTTTGTTATTCCATTATTGCAACTGCCGTTGCATACTGTTTAGTGTGCGAGATAGATAGAGACACCTTTTTTTCGTTATAGCTTTTAAGATCGCCGAAAAAGGCAAAATAAGGCTCGCCTGAAGTTTTGTGGCGCACTTCGATATCTAAAGGCTTGCACCCTTGTCCATGAACTTTTATAAACGACTCTTTCGCTGCAAATATACCAGCTGCACTCATAAACTTACCCTTGTTTTTACTCTCGATATATTCAATCTCGCTCTTTGTGTAAATTCTATCTGCAAACCCATTCTTCGAAAGGCTTTTTTCTATTCTGTCAACTTCAATTATATCAGTGCCAACTCGCATTTTTCACCTCACAATATTTTATTACTATATTATTATACCCTTTGTACCATTTTATGTCTAATCTTTTCTTTTTTATTATACTATTGTAATTTTCACAAAATGTGGTAGAATATATATGTTAAACACATTGAGCGGACTATACGTAGCAAGAGGATTTTAGAGGTTTTAGAGAGAAAAATTATAAGCTGGAAGTTTTTCACCTCACCTTTGTGAATTTCACCCGTGAGTGGCGGTTGTACCGACGTTTACTGCGTTAAAGTTTTAAGTGCTCGCTTGTGCGAGAATTTGGGTGGTACCGCGGAAGCTTTTCTTTCGTCCCTTTGGGACGGGGGATTTTTTTATTTTAAGGAGGAAACTATTTTGAGAGACCAGTTAAACAATATCAAAAATGAGGCAGAAATTGCCATTAAAGGCGCACAGAGCGAGCGCGAACTTTTTGATTTGCGTGTAAAATACCTTGGCAAAAAAGGTGAACTAACAGCAATTTTAAAACAGATGGGAAAGCTATCTGCCGAAGAGAGACCTATCATAGGTGCTGTTGCAAATGAGGTGCGTGAGTTTATCACAGCGCTTATCGAATCGTGCGAGAAAACAGTTGCAGAGAGTGCACTCGCCGATAAACTTTTAAAAGAGAAGATAGATGTAACACTTCCTGGAACACAAAAAAAACGTGGTAAACGCCATCCGCTATCAATAGTTGCAAACGATATTAAAGATATATTTATCGGCATGGGATTTACCATAGCAACAGGCCCTGAGGTAGAATACGACTACTATAACTTTGAGGCGCTCAATATCCCAAAAGATCATCCTGCACGCGACACTCAGGATACTTTTTACGTCTCGGACAATATAGTCCTTCGCACCCAAACTTCGCCAATGCAGATTAGATATATGGAGAAGAAAAAGCCACCTATCCGTATGATTTCACCCGGCAGAGTTTTCCGTAACGAAACAATAGATGCTACCCACTCAGCGCAGTTTTTCCAGATTGAGGGACTTGTTGTAGATAAGGGCATTACGATGATAGACCTTAAAACAACCCTTGAGATGTTTGCGAAAGGACTTTATGGCGATGATATAACTGTGCGTTTCCGCCCTCACCATTTCCCTTTCACCGAGCCTTCAGCAGAAGTTGATGTTCTCTGCTTTAACTGTAAGGGCGATGGTTGCAGAATCTGTAAGGGCGAAGGATTTATTGAGATTTTAGGCGCTGGTATGGTACATCCAAAAGTGCTCGAGAGATGCGGTATAGACCCTGATGAGTATAGCGGTTTCGCTTTTGGACTCGGACTTGATAGGGTTACAATGCTTCGGTATAATATCAACGATTTACGTATTATCTATGATAACGATATGCGTTTTCTGTCGCAGTTTTAGGGGAGGAAGAATAGTATGAAATTATCAAAAAAATGGCTGACGGACTTTATTAATATAGATACAACTCCAGAGGAATACTCAGCGAAAATGACAATGAGCGGAAGTAAGGTCGAGTTTTTTGAGTTTGAAGGTAGCGATATAAAAAATGTTGTCACCGGAAAAATTTTAGAGATTACAAAACACCAAAATGCCGACACTCTATCGGTCTGTAAAGTTGATGTTTCCACAGAAATAATTCAAATTGTAACAGGTGCTAAAAATATTTCAGTGGGCGATATCGTCCCTGTTGCACTCGATGGTGCTATAATAGCTGGCGGTAAAGAGATAAAAAGCGGTGAGCTGCGTGGCGAAAAAAGCTGTGGTATGCTCTGTTCAGTAACCGAGCTTTCTCTATCCCCTACCGATTTCCCTCCAAACGATAGCGAAGGCATTATGATTTTAGATGCAGATACAGTGGTTGGAATTCGCATACAAGAGGCAATAGGCTTTAACGATTGTGTTTTCGACTTCGAAATCACCCCAAACCGCCCCGACTGTCTTTCTGTTTTAGGCCTTGCACGCGAGAGCGCTGTCACCTACTCTATTCCCTACACCGAACCTGAAATAGAGGCACCAGCAGGAGATGGCGATATTAACGATATGCTAAAAGTTTCGGTATTAAACTCAGAAAAATGCATACGTTATGTTGCTCGCGCAGTGAGTGATGTTAAAGTTGCTCCTTCTCCACTTTGGCTTCGTGAGCGACTTCGTGCAAGCGGTGTTCGCCCGATAAACAATATTGTAGATATAACAAACTATGTTATGCTTCTATACGGCCAGCCGATGCACGCCTTTGATTTAAGATATGTCAATGGCAGTGAGATTATCGTTCGCGATTCAAAAGTTGGCGAAGAGATTGAAACTCTCGATGGCATCGTTCGAAAACTCGACCCATCAGTGCTCGCTATCTGCGATAACAAAGGCCCTGTCGCTATAGCAGGGGTTATGGGTGGTGAACTCTCAGGTGTTATGCAAGACTCAGAAACTATTATATTTGAGTCGGCAAATTTTGATGGTCCATCTGTACGACGCGCTTCAAAAACTGTTGGAATTCGTACCGAGAGCAGCTCAAGGTTTGAAAAAGGACTTGACCCACACCTTTGCAAGAAGGCAGCTGATCACGCTGTCGCTCTTGTCCTCCAGCTCGGATGCGGCAAGGCTGTTGGCGGTTTAATTGATATTCACGATAAGCTACCGGCTATGAATACTATAGAGTTTGACCACAACTATATAAATCGTTTCCTTGGAACCCAGCTTTCGAGAGAATATATGATAGATATCCTAAAGGCACTCGACTTTGAAGTTTTGGATAATGCGGTAATCCCTCCTTCAATCCGTACTGATGTAGAGAGCAAATACGATATCGCCGAAGAAATTGCTAGATTTTTCGGCTATGATAAAATCCCATCTGGCGATGTTTCATCCATTGTTCGTGGTGGATTATCAGATAGACAGAAGTTTGAGCGTGATATCGAAGAGCTACTTCTCGGCGAAGGATTTTACGAGATAGTCACCTTCTCGTTTATTAGCCCTAAGATATATGACAAACTGCTAATAGCAGAAAACAGCCCTATACGCAACAGCGTTATGATAACTAATCCTCTAGGTGAGGACACATCAATTATGCGTAGCACAACTGTCGGCTCGATGATAAGCACCATCTCAAAAAATCAGTCTTACCGAAACAAAGAAGCCTTTTTCTATGAGATCGGACATGAGTATATCAAAAAAGGTGATGGTGAGCTTCCAGATGAAAACCCAATGCTCACTATTGGTGGATACTCAAAAGAGAGCGATTTCTTCTATTACAAAGGCGTTGCCGAGAGCATTTTTGAGCTACTCCGCATTAAAGATGTTAAATTTATTTCTGACGATACAATATCATATCTTCATCCGGCACGTTGCGCAACTATTTTACTCGGAAACGAAATAATCGGTGAGATTGGTGAAATCCATCCGACTGTTGGTGTTAATTTCGATTTAACTGCGCCATGCTATATATTAAAGCTTTCCCTTGATGCACTTTATAATGCTTACAACAAAAAGATATTATACGCTCCTGTACCGAGATACCCATCAACCACTCGTGATCTTGCACTAGTTGCTGATGACTCTATTACAAATGGAGAGATTATCGATACAATTAAGGCTGCTGCAGGAGAGCTTTGTCGCGATGTACGCTTGTTTGATGTTTTCCGTGGTGGTTCACTTGGTGAAAATAAAAAGAGCCTTGCTTACTCACTTGTTATTCGTGATGACGAAAAAACTATAACCGATGAGACATCTGATAAGATTATTTCTGATGTATTATCCGCTCTTAACTCGATTGGTGTTACACTTCGTTCGTAAATTTGTTAATATTGTATTAAATTATTTTGAAGTACGTAATATGTGTTGATAAATATGCTGATTTAGTGTATTATAAGAAGTAGATTTATTGAGAATTTTTGGAGGTGCTAATATGAATGAAAATACTATGATGTTTTCTATTTCTGAGAACGAGAAGGATGAGATGAAACTTATTCTGAAGAAAATTCATATGTCACTCACAGAAAAAGGTTATAATCCTATTAATCAGATTGTTGGATATATTCTATCTGAGGATCCAACTTATATCACTACCCATAACAATGCAAGAAGCCTGATTACTAAAATCGATAGAGACGAGCTACTACAGGCACTTGTTGCCGAATATTTAAACAACTAAATGGAGGAATTAGATGGCTGAGACCGAAAAAATACTGACCTATAAGGGCAAACCCCTTATGCGAAGTGACAATGAGATATACTATGGAAGCAGTGAAGATAAGTTTATCTTAGCGCTAAATATTGTAGATGAAATTCCAAGCGGTGATATCACCGTTGCAAACAGAGTTAAGGTAACGCTTATTTCAAACGATACTACTCTTCCTTTCGACAAGAGGATAATCCGCTCAAGCGAGAAGCATGGCATTTACAATGCACTTGAAATTGGTTCTATCTGGCTTGAGAAGGCAAATGCTACCTTCTAGTATTAGCAAAGTGTATTAAGAATAGTTTATTTAAAAAGAGAGCTTAAAGCTCTCTTTTTTTGCTTTTAGTTTTTTTATCTTTTGAGTGAATTAAAAGTTTTTACACATGTTATGCGCCGCCCGCCCGCAGAGGCGACTTACAGTCGCCTCCCCTCGCCTTTGGCGAGGGGCAAAACGCTTATGCGTTTTGTCTGCGGGCGGCAGGCTCACAACAATCATTTTGTGTTTCTCACAGTATGTTTTTTGCAGGCTCACAATAATCATTTCATGCTAGCTTATAATAAATATTTCAAGCTCCTCGCAACATACGCTTTAGACTATCTCTTTGATATGCACAATAAGTTTTAGCCCCTCACAGCATGCAATTTATCATGCAGCTGCAAACAAGAAACTTTTATCGCACAAAAAAGAGATGTGGAAATCCACATCTCTTTTTAATTGTAATTAATCTAAATCCTGCAAGTATTTTTGCTTAATTATTCGGAGCATTCTTTTTTCTTATGATAAAGAACACTATACCGCCAGCAACTGCAAGACCGATTATCGCAAGGACTATCGGCAACATGCTGCCGCCCTCATCTTCTGGCTCTGCAGGGATAAAGTTTCCGCTACTTGTTGGAGCGCTGCTGTCACTTATCTCGATAGTTGCAGTGTAGCTCTCGTCCTCGTAGTTTACGGTAACTGTATGCTCAC
>CAYJGP010000063.1:0-10940 GCA_964369435.1 uncultured Oscillospiraceae bacterium
AGCAGAGGACCTGGTAGACGTGAAATTGGTCACGGAGCACTTGCTGAAAAGGCGCTTCTACCTGTAATCCCATCAGTTGAAGAGTTCCCATACTCACTTCGTCTTGTTTCAGAAGTTCTCTCTTCAAACGGATCAACTTCACAGGCTTCAATCTGTGGATCAACACTAGCACTAATGGATGCGGGTGTTCCAATAAAAGCACCAGTTGCTGGTATCTCTTGCGGACTTGTAACCGAAGATGATAGATTTATCACAATGGTTGATATTCAGGGCGTTGAGGATTTCTATGGAGATATGGACTTTAAAGTTGGCGGTACAAAAAATGGTATAACTGCTATACAGGTCGATATTAAAGTTGACGGTCTTTCGATGGAAGTTATCAAAGAGGCATTTGATAAGTGTAAAAAAGGTAGACTTCATATTCTTGATGATATTATGCTACCTGTTATTGCAGCTCCAAGAGAAGAGCTTTCAAAATATGCTCCAAAGATGCTTCAGGTTAAGATACCTGTAGATAAGATAAAAGATGTTATCGGTAAAGGCGGCGCGGTTATCCAGAAAATCTGTGCTGATTGCGATGTTAAGATCGATATAAACGACGAGGGACAGGTTTTTGTTTCTGCTATTGATATAGATAATGCAAGAAAGGCTGTTTCTATAATCGAAACTATTGCTATGGACCCTGAAGTTGGCGCTATCTACAAAGGCGTTGTTACAAGACTTATGAACTTCGGTGCATTTGTTGAAATAGCTCCAGGTAAAGAGGGACTCTGCCATATCTCAAAACTTGATAACGAGAGAGTTGCAAAGGTTGAGGATGTTGTTGCAGTTGGCGATCTTGTTGTAGTCAAGGTTATCAAAATCGACGAGCAAGGCAGAATAGATCTTTCGAGAAAAGATGCAATTGCTGATATCGAAGCAAAGAAAAACGCAGCGAGCGAAGAATAATATTTTAAAAGCGGACTTAAAGGTCCGCTTTTTTGTTGCAAAGAAAATTTAGCGGTTGAAATAAATATTAAAAAGTGGTATATTATAAACAAGATATCATATTGAATTTTACTGATATGATATAGAAGAAGGTAAATAACAAGTTGAAAACTATATTTCTAGCAAGATGAAAGTAACTAAACTGCTAGAAGGGCTGATTTTCAAATATCTGAGAAGCTATATTCTAGAAAGAAGTCTTTGATGGATTGAGAGAAAGAAAATTTGATAGAGCGTTTGATAGACGAAAGGCTTGTGGGTCGCTGCCCGCAGTAAACGCACTGCCGTGCGTTTAGTCGCGCTTCGCTCGACTTCGGCAAATTTTAAGTTTGCCACAGCGGCTGCGAGGTAGACGCCGAAACCAAACAGGCCAACCACCGAGATTTTAAAACTAGCTTACAGAAAAGAAGCTTTGTTTTATCCTTCAAAAAGAAGACAAAACTACCATTTAAAATAATTGTGAGACAAAAAGAAAGGAAACAAATAATATGAACAAACCAAAAGTTGGATTTATCTGCGTCCATAATTCATGCAGAAGTCAGATAGCAGAGGCGCTTGGGAAACACTTAGCAGCCGATATATTCGAGAGCTACTCTGCAGGTACCGAGATAAAAGCTGAAATAAACCCCGATGCAGTAAGACTTGTTGATGAAAAATATGGCATCTATATGCCTGATACCCAAAAGAATAAGCTACTTGCGGACATTCCGCCTATTGATATAGTAGTGACTATGGGTTGTAATGTAAACTGCCCATTCTTACCATGTAAACACCGAGAGGACTGGGGCCTTGATGATCCGTCTGGTAAGTCTGATGAGTTTTTTCTTGATACTATCGCAACGATTGAAGCAAAAATTCTTGACTTAAAGAAGAGAATCGAGAGCGGAGTGCTCAGCGTTTAAATGCTGAACTTAAATTGTGAAAAAACCAGTTTGTAACTTACTGCTTATAGATAAGCATTGACAGTATAATTTTTTAGGTGTGTATACATATCTATTTTGCATGTCTGAAATTAGTTTGAAATATTATTTCTTCTGTGTTATACTTCACTAAAGAGTGTTAATATAAATTTAACGTTTGTCCGGTTGCCGCGTAGTGGAGAGAACGAGGCATAAAGGGGGATTTATAAGTAATCAAAGCTAAGTGAAGGTTATTTGTGTAATGACTGGAGGAGACACTATGTGGCTATTTTCTTTAATTGTGATACCAGTGAGTCTATTGGCATTTTATTTTGGGTATCAAATAAAAAGTAAGCAACGAATTAGTTTGATTCACGATTACCATTGGAAAAACGTAAAAGACCAAGATATAAAACCATATACTTCTTTTATGGGGATAGGACAGTATGCAATAGCTATCGGTTGTCTCACATCTGGTGTTTTGGGATTGTTTTTTTCAACAATAATTATTATATTACCTGTTTTTTTAGGTATAATTATTGGTTTTATAATAATGTACAAAGCTCAAAAAAAATATAACTCAGGTATGTTTGAATAAAATGCGTACAATCTGTATAAATCAAGACTACCAATATCAAATGCGATATTGGTAGTTTTTTTAATGTCACTCGTATATTCTGCACAGTTTTTTTCTAGTCTCTGCGGCTGGTGAGATAGTTTTCAACTACTATATTATAAACGAGATCTATTCTGTTAATTTTTTGTAACTTATTTGTAATTTTTTGCGATTTATGGTACACTTATAAACAGTAGGTGATTAAAATGATTAAGAGAATGGCAGTTAAAATAGGAACTTCTACTCTGACATACGAAACAGGCGCTTTAAATATAAGAAGAGTTGAGAGCCTTGTTAAGGTGTTATCCGACATAAAAAACGCAGGAGTTGAGATTATAATAATAACATCTGGCGCTGTCGGTGTTGGAATGGGGAAACTTGGAATCTTGCAGAAGCCGAGTGACACAGCGACAAAACAAGCCTGTGCCGCTGTTGGGCAATGTGAGCTTATGCATATCTATGATAAGCTTTTTTTGGAATATAACCACACAGTAGCGCAAGTATTGCTCACACGTGATGTAACAGAAGATACTCTCAGACGTGAAAATGTTCAAAACACACTCGAGAAGCTACTATCACTCGGTGCTATTCCAATAGTAAACGAGAATGATACAGTGTCGGTTGTGGAGCTTTTGCGCGTTGTGACTTTTGGAGACAACGATACATTATCTGCAATAGTTTCTGATATTGCGGCAGTTGATCTGCTAGTTATCATGAGCGATATAGACGGCCTTTATGATGGAAACCCTAGAGAAAATCCAGATGCAAAACTTATAAAACGAGTGAGTGAAATAAACGAAGAGATCGAAGGAGTTGCCAGTGGGTCAGGTTCTTCACTTGGAACTGGCGGTATGCAAACTAAAATAGAAGCAGCTAAAATACTATTTGAAAGTGGCATTGATATGCGGATAGTGAGTGGTGCAAATCCGCTTATCCTATACGATATAATCGATGGCAAAGAGGTAGGTACGCTGTTTAGCAGCAAGGAGTAAAAGTTATGTTTGATATAAAGAGAGCTGCAGAAATTGCTAAAGAGGCGAGTTACTCATTTGCAACCCTCTGCGGTGAGAAAAGAAATAAAATACTCGAGGAAATTGCTTCACTTTTAATTCAGAATAGCGTCTTTTTGATAGAGAAAAATGCTCTTGATATTGCAAATGCAAAAAGCTATCAACTAACTGACGGTGAAGTCGATCGACTCCGCCTTACAAAAGAGAGAATTGAAGAGATTGCAAACGGCGTCTTGGAAGTTGCCGCACTGCCAAACTATATAGGCGAGACGATTGATAGTTTTGTCGGAGTAAACGATATTAAAATAAAGAAAATTTCGGTTCCGTTTGGGCTTATAGCGATGATATATGAAGCGCGGCCAAATGTTACCGTCGATGCAGCGGCACTCTGTATAAAGACTGGGAATGCAGTTCTGCTTCGGAGTGGAAAAGAAGCATTCAACAGCGCATCAGCACTATGTATTATCATAAAACAAGCGCTTTTAAACTGTTCAGTTTCACCAGATGTTGTAACGCTAATTGAAGATGTAAGCCGTGAAAGTACCGAGCGACTTATGAAGTTAAACGGCATAGTTGACCTGCTAATTCCACGAGGTGGAGCGGGACTTATCAAATATTGTGTTGAAAACTCTACAATACCTATCATTGAAACAGGTACTGGAAACTGCCATATTTATGTTGAGAAAAATGCCGACATTAAAAAAGCAGTAGCTATCGCAGTTAATGCGAAAACGCAGAGAACATCAGTCTGCAACAGTGCAGAGAGTCTTTTGATCGATGAAGAGGTAGCGAAGAAGTATCTACCAACTATAGCGAAAGCACTTAAAGAAAAAGGAGTTTCATTTTTCTGCTGCGAGAAAAGCATAGATTTAATAGAGGATGCAAAAGTCGCAACAGATGAGGAGTTTGCGAAGGAATTTCTCGATCTAGTTATCTCTATAAAGGTGGTTTCGGACTATACCGAAGCTGTTTCGCATATAAATAGATTTGGAACTCACCACAGCGACTGTATAGTTACTGAAAATAGCGAAGCGGCGGAGTACTTTTTAAAAGCAGTCGATAGTGCCTGTGTTTACCACAATGTGTCAACGAGGTTTACAGACGGGGGACAGTTTGGGTTTGGCGCTGAAATAGGCATTAGCACCCAAAAGCTACATGCAAGAGGGCCTATGGGTCTGCGTGAGATGCTAAGTTATAAATATATAATCGAGGGCTTTGGCCAAACTCGATAAGGAGGATATTTTTTTGAAAAACAACGTGCATGCAAAGGCAAAGCACCGAAGACAGAACATAGCGGTTTTCGGGGCTATAACAATTATTTTCGCTATAATAGGGCTTGTTTCAACGACAATGTTTTCGGTGAATTTTGTCCGCAGTATATTTAGCAACGAGAAGCAGATTGAAAATTTTGAAAATATCATTCTGCCACTTGTAATTCTAGATCCACCGCCGTTTGATACAGCGGATAATCTCGATATGACGCTGAAAATACAGGCATCGATTTGGAATACCTTGCTCAATGAGAATAGAGTGAAATATGAAAACCCAATGACAGGTGAGCTTACTATACCGATTGTCGATATCGACAGCTACGCAAAAAAACTGTTCGGGCCAGAAACGGAGCTTGTGCACCAAAGTGTCGGTGATATTCTTCTAAGCTATACCTATGTTGAAGAGTCTCAGGTTTATATTGTGCCTGTTATGGGTAAAGTTCAGCTTTATACTCCAAGGGTTGAGAGCTATACACAAGATGGTGATACCTATACTTTAAATGTTGGTTATATTCCGCCGGGTGGTGTTTGGGAACTCAATGAAGAGGGTGAACGAACAGAGATTTCTGCTGATAAGTATATGACATATACGCTTGAAAAGGTTGAGGATAACTACTATATCACAGGTGTTTATATAGGGGCTAACAGCACTATCGAGGGCCAGGGTAGCGAGAGTGTTCCATCGAATACAGAACCGCTACTACCTGAAAACCAAGATATTGATGATGTTGCAAGCGATCCAGTAACTCCAAATGAGGATGCACTTTCAACTGAGAGCGATGTTGTGGGAGAAGGCGCAGAGACAGATGATACTGATGCTTCGAGCGATAGCTCATCTGAGGATAGCGCGGCAGATGAAGAGTCTGCTGAGAGCGAAGAATAGTACAAGCAGTTATAAGAGCAATGCGAAAGCGTTGCTCTTTTTTGCGCTGGAAAATAGATATGACAGGTTCGGTTGAAAATATAGTGGACAGGTTTGACATAGAGCGGAATAAAAATTTTTTTATGTTTTATGTGGAAGAGTGATGTATAGTGCAGGGGGTAGGTGCCGCGCGCCGCCTCCGAGGGGCAAATGCCCCTCGGAAAAAGTCGCAGCTTATAGCTGCGGCTTTAAAACCGCCACTTGGCGGTTTGGCGGCGCCTCGCAAAAACAACCACTACTTTCGCTGTACTACTTTCGCTGTACTACTTTCGCTGTACTACTTTCGCTGTACCACCCTCGATGCACCACCATCGCTGTACCACCATCGATGCACCACCCTCGCCGCACCGCTACCCTCGCCGCACCGCTACCCTCGCCGCACCGCTACCCTCGCCGTACCGCTACTCTCGCCGCACCGCTACCCTCGCCACTCTTTAGTGAGCTGAAAATGATATATGACACCAACTAATACCTTATACTTGCAGTTAACGCTTTGCTTTTAGACCGGATTAATGTTATAATATATTAATAAAATTAGGGGTATGTTTGGGAGAATATTTATGAAAAAAGGCTCGGTTTTTGTTTATTTAAATGGAAATAAACGGTACTTTGTATTTGCGGTATTGTTTATATTTTTTTCAATCCTGCTAAATTATTTGAGTCCGCAGGTAATCCGCATAACAATTGATAATATAGTTGGTGATGTGCCTGTAACAAATGGGATAATTTCAGATATAATTGAGGGTTTCGGAGGGCGTGAGTCGATTCGAAACAATCTGTTGATTTGCGGTGTTTTTATGGTTGCATTCTCGCTGTTATCAACCCTTTTCAACTTCTTTTCAAGAATGACAATAGTTAGCGGAACAGAAAAATTCGTAAAGACACTACGTGAAAATTTATATTCCCATGTTCAGAAGCTGCCATTTAAGTGGCATAACGACCATTTGACCGGAGATATAATCCAGCGATGTAGCGCAGATGTTGAGGTGCTTAAGGTATTTGTATCAAAACAGTTAATTGAGGTTTTTAGAATAGTTTTACTAATAGTGCTTGCAGTAGTAATGATGTTTAATATGAATGTCACATTAACGCTTATTTCAATAGCGTTTATTCCACTTGTAGGCGGATACAGCACGATATTTTATGGCAGAATTGGCAAAGAATTTTTATATGCCGATGAGACCGAAGGCGAGCTGTTAATTGATGCACAGGAAAATCTAACTGGTGTTCGAGTTGTCCGTGCTTTTGGGCGCGAAGCTTATGAGTTAAATGAATTTAAAGAGAAAAACAATAAATTTGTAGATACATGGATAAAACTTGGGAAAACTATGTCACTCTACTGGGGAATTGGAGATATTGTAACTGGGTTTGCAATGATAACTGTTGTTGTTGCAGGAAGTGTTTTTGCGGCAAACAATCAGATATCACTCGGTGAGTTTGTGCTTTTTATCGGATATACAGCTTCACTTACATGGCCTATTCGAAGTCTTGGAAGAATTCTCTCAGAGATGAGTAAAGCGGGAGTTTCGATTAAGAGGATTGAGGACATCCTTAAAGAAGAAGAGGAGCGCGATCTTGAAACTGAGGGCACTCCTCCGATGGATGGAGATATCGTTTTTGAGGATGTTTCGTTTGGCTACGACAGTGAAGAGGTGCTGAAAAATCTATCGTTCACAATAAAAAAAGGTACGACTGTTGGAATTCTTGGCGCTACAGGTAGCGGTAAATCAACTATAACCTACCTACTAAATAGACTATATGATATATCTGATGGCAAGGGCAGAATAACTATAGGCGGAGTGGATATAAAAAATATCAAAAAAAGCTACCTTCGAGAGAATATAGGGCTTATTTTGCAAGAGCCGTTCTTATTCTCACGCACAATTGCTGAGAATATTTCGATAGGTAAAGATGATTTATCAGAGAGAGATATGTATGAAAATGCGCAAATAGCTTCGATACACAATTCGATAAACTCATTTGCAAAAGGCTATAAAACGCTTGTCGGTGAGAGGGGAGTTACGCTTTCTGGCGGACAAAAGCAGAGGATAGCGATTACAAGAACACTTGTCTGCAATACACCAGTAATAGTTTTTGATGACAGCTTATCTGCAATCGACTTAAAGACCGATAAAAAGATACGTGAAAATCTCAAAAAGACTATGGAGGATGCAACGGTTGTTATTATATCGCATCGAATAAATACCTTAAAAGATGCTGATGAGATAATTGTGCTTGTTGATGGGTCGGTTGAAAGCGTTGGCAACCACGCAGCGCTAATTAAAAAAGAGGGCATATATAAAAGAATTTACGAGATGCAGTTTAAAGTTGCTGAGCAGTTTAATGCAAAGGAGGAGAGCAGTGGAGAGTAAGAAATTCAGTTTGAATGTCTGGAAAAAGCTGTTTCCTGTTATGAAACCGCATAAAAAGAGGTTTATAGCAGTTTGCATTATAATGATTTTAACAGCAGTTATCGATATATCGTTTCCGCTATTTCAAAGATATGCGATGGACAATTTTATATTAAAAGAGACTATCGACGGTATATTTGCTTTTACCCTAATCTATGTAGCGGTTATAGTTTTGCAGGGAATTGCAGTTGTTGTATTTACTCGAATGTCTATGAAGATGGAGATGATTGTTGCGAGAGATCTTAAAAACGATCTCTTCTTAAAACTTCAAAAACTTCCATTGTCATACTATAATCAAACAGCGGTCGGCTATATTATTAGCCGTATTATGAGTGATACAAATAAAATAGGATTAATTATAGGCTGGGGACTTATAGATATGTTCTGGGCTGCGGCTTATATACTAGGAGTTTTTATAGCTATGTTTGCCCTTCATGCAACATTTGCGCTTCTTGTTGCAGCTATTGTTCCGATAATATTTCTGATAACATTTTTCTTTCAAAAGAGAATACTTGCAGCAAACAGAGAGGTGCGACACATTAACGCTGAGGTAACGGCTGCATATAACGAGGGGATAACTGGTTCAAAGACTTCAAAGACACTTGTCATAGAGGATAAAAACACCGAGGGATTTAGAAAAACTACCGAGAAGATGTATAAATATAGTGTGAAAGCGACGATGCTAAGTGCTATATTTATCCCGATAGTTGTATTCTTTTCATCGTCTGCGGTTGCGATAGTCCTTGTGCAAGGCGGATATATGGCGATAGAGGATTTCAGTAATTTCACCCTTGTTTCGGTGTTTATATCGTATGCTACCTCGATGTTTGACCCGCTACAGCAGATTGCACGAATTATTGCCGATATGGTGGCGACACAGGTAAATATTGACCGTGTATACTCGCTGCTTGACGAAGAGGAAACTATAAAAGATAGCGATGAAGTTATAGAAAAATATGGAGATAACTTAAATCCGAAAAAAGAGAATTGGGAACCGATAAAAGGTGATATTGACTTTGTTAATATATCATTTAAGTATCCAGACGGTGAAGAATATGTTCTGCGAGATTTTGACCTTAAAATTCCAGCAGGGACAAATGTTGCGATAGTTGGTGAGACCGGTGCTGGCAAGAGCACTCTTGTAAACCTTGCATGCAGATTTTTCGAGCCGACAACAGGTGAAATTTTAATAGATGGAAAGAACTATAAAGAGAGAAGTCAGCTTTGGTTACACTCAAGTATAGGATATGTGTTGCAGAGTCCGCACTTGTTCTCTGGAAGTATTGCCGATAATATTAAATACGGTAAACTAGACGCAACAAGAGAAGAGATAGAGAAGGCATGCAAACTTACCTACTGCCATGATATTATCATGCGGATGGAGAAGGGTTACGATACAGAGGTTGGAGAAGGCGGCGAGAGGCTATCTGCAGGAGAGCGACAGCTTATAAGTTTTGCAAGGGCACTAATAGCAAATCCTGCGATATTTGTTCTCGATGAGGCAACAAGCTCTGTCGATACAGAAACAGAAGCACTTATTCAAAAGGCGATAAAACATATCCTTTCTGGAAGAACATCGTTTTTGATTGCCCACAGATTATCGACTATCAGAGAGGCTGACTTAATCCTTGTTGTTGTAGATGGAAAGATTATAGAACAGGGAAATCACAACGAACTAATAGCAAAAGGCGGACACTACTCAGAGCTATGTCGAGATATGGCGATTGAAGAGAATATGAAATAAAAAATACGAAGAGTATATTTATACTCTTCGTATTTTTTTGGATGATTAATTTTGTTTAAATATTTTTGGATGATTATTTATCTTAAATTATTATTGTTTCAAATTATTATCGTTCTTTAGGCGTTTTATCATTCTATTAGTTTTTGAATATTATATAGCATTAAAGGCTGTTTTGCACTTTGGCTTGTAAAAGAAGTGTAATTCTTTGCAAAAAGAAATAGAATTGGATGTTATGCCAAAAGAGGTATGATGCCTGCCGCCCCGCCAGATAAAACCGCATGCGGTTTTATCTGGGTGCACAAAATCGTCGTACCTTTGGTGCGTCGATTTTGGCGGGGCGGCGGATAGATTTACACTATATAATAAAATCAAAAACTAGAAATATAAAATTAATAATAAAAGGATAAAATAGACCTTAAAATAAAAATCTAATAGCACCTATGACTGCAAGATGAGCAGGATAAAATGCGTAGAAAAAATATTTGTGCAAATTATATCCTTTTTTTCCATTGTAGAAAAAGATAATAGCTACTGAGATAAGTGATAGAGCTAAAAATAGTGGAACTGCAAGATATTGAACAGTGCAAAATCCGATAACTGCAACTATTGCCTTGTTTTTATTGTTATTGCAAAGATAAACCGCAACGACAAGCAGGATTCCAAGAATAGAATAATCACTGTGAAGTCCTATGTACAGAACGGCTAAAAAAGCTGATATAAGAACAATCAGGGTATCGATTATTAAGAGAGAGTTTTTCCTTAAAACCTCAAATGCCAACATAATAACCACTGCTGCTGCGAAGGTATAAAGGACATTAAGACTACCAACATAAAAACGTCTTCCTGTTGCAGATAAAGTGGCGGTTGCTACTGTTAGCGAAATAAATACAATAATCAGGTTGCTCGGTTTTTTAGAGAGATATCGGTAGTAGCAGAATAGTAAAAATAAGCATACCGGCAGATATTGCAAAATTGTTGACAGATTAAAGGTGAGCGCGAAGAACATATTGAGTGGAACTCCGAAAGGTGCGGTTGACATAAGTAGCAGAAATGGAATTTGTGCAACTGCTGCAAATAAAAGTA
>CAYJGP010000064.1:0-10874 GCA_964369435.1 uncultured Oscillospiraceae bacterium
ATAAACTAGTAGAAGAGGGTAGAGTTACCGCAAATGGGCGTCCTGTTGTGACAGGACAGAGCTTTGATATGCGTAAAACGCTAATTGCGGTAGATAAGGTTGTGGTAAACGATGGAGATACAAGACAGCTAAAGAGATATATTATGCTGTATAAGCCACGTGGATATGTGACAACGATGAGTGATGAGCAAGATAGAAAATGTGTTGCTGATTTAGTGAAAGATTTACCTGAAAGGGTTTATCCGGTTGGAAGACTTGATAAAAATTCCGAAGGTCTTTTGATTATGACAAATGATGGTGGGCTTGCAAATCAGGTAATGCATCCATCAACTCATGTTCCGAAAAAATATAGAGTAACTGTTTCGTCGGGTCTTAATGATGCACAGCTTTCTTCCCTTGCTGAAGGAATAGAGATCGATAGCGGTAAAACAGCGCCGGCACTCGTTAAGGTGCTTGAGAATACAAAAACTCGCTCTGTTATGGAGATAACTTTGTATGAGGGGAAAAACAGACAGATTAGAAAGATGTGCGAAGCTTTAGGACTTACTGTTTCAAGACTCAAAAGAACAGCAGTTGGCAATGTTAAACTCGGTATGTTAAGGCCGGGGCAGTATCGTGAGCTTGCTTTAAATGAAGTTAAGATGCTCACTAAAACTTCAGCGGAGAAAAGAGTTCGTAAAGATGGAGTAGAACCCCCTAAAAGGACTGGAAAAAACAGAAGGGACAACCCTTACAGAAGCGAGCGGAAAAGTTCAGTGAGAAAGGGCAAAAAATAGTGACTGATTTAGTGGTTTTAGAAAAAGCGGACGGATATACGGTTAAAGCAATAGAAGACGGTGTTGATATAGCTGTCTGCGATTTTCATTATGATGATTTTATAATAGTTATTGATATCTTAAGTGGTAGAGATTTACCACTTACTGATGGAGTTATGCGTATGGCTTTTGCACATGGTCTTAATAGGAACTGTGTCTATGCGGAAATTTCAGATAATTTAGATGATAAACTTGCAGCTGATTTAAAAGTGATAAAAGGAGATAATTTCTTTTTGCCCAAATGGCTAGATGAAAATACAAAATGTAGGCATAAGAAACAAAATTAAATAATTAAAATTTGTTATTTTGCTATTGAAACAAATAATGATTTGAGATATAATATATCTTGGTGAAAATTGTTTTATTATTTAATGCGAGACTGTGAAAATCATTCTCGTTAAAACTTAGGAGGAACAAAAATGGCAAAAGTTAAAATTACAGAGACAGTACTGCGTGACTCACATCAGTCACTTCTCGCAACAAGAATGACTTTCAGTGAGATGGAGCCAATACTTGCTGATATGGACAAGGTTGGTTATTTTTCAGCTGAGGTTTGGGGCGGCGCAACATTTGATGCTTGCCTTAGATTCTTAAATGAAGATCCATGGGAGAGACTTCGTAAAATCCGTGCAGCTATGCCAAACACTAAACTTCAGATGCTTTACAGAGGACAGAACATGCTAGGTTATCGTCCTTATGCAGATGATGCTGTTGAGTATTTTGTGCGTAAAGCTGTTGAAAATGGCATCGATATCATCAGGATTTTTGATGCTCTAAATGATATTAGAAACCTCCAGGCATCGATTAAAGCTTGTAAAAAAGAGGGCGCGCATATGCAGGCTGCTCTTTCATACACAACAAGCCCTGTTCACGATATCCCATATTTCGTAAACTATGCAAAGCAGCTTGAGAGCGAAGGCGCTGACTCTATCTGTATTAAAGATATGGCAGGACTAATCACTCCAACTATTGCTTTTGATCTTGTAACAGAGCTTAAAAAAGCTGTTAAAATTCCAATAGATCTTCACACACATTACACTTCAGGACTTGCTTCAATGGCACAGCTAAAAGCAATCGAAGCTGGTTGTGATATCATTGATACAGCTATTTCACCGCTTGCACTTGGAACTTCACATGCTCCTACAGAGTCTATGGTTGCAGCGCTTGCTGGTACTGAGTATGACACAGGAATTGATTTGAAGAGCTTGCAGAGCGTTCGTGCTCATTTTGCAGTACTTCGCGATAAATATATCAAAGCAGGTCTAATTGACCATAAGATGCTAGGCGTTGATGCTAACACCCTTATCTATCAGGTACCGGGCGGAATGCTATCAAACCTTGTTTCACAGCTAAAACAGGCTGGAAAAGAAGATCTTCTTGAAGATGTTCTAAAAGAAATTCCAAATGTTCGTAAAGACAGTGGATATCCACCACTTGTAACTCCTACATCGCAGATAGTTGGAACACAGGCTGTATTTAATGTTCTAAACGGCGAGAGATACAAAACTGTTACCAAAGAGTTTAGAGCTATGGTAAAAGGTGAATATGGTAAAACTCCAGTTGAGATAAGTGATGCGTTTAGAAAACAAATTATTGGCGATGAAGAGCCAATAACATGCAGATTTGCAGACCTTCTAAAACCTGAGCTTGATAAACTTCGTGAAGAGGCAAAACCTTGGGCTAAGAGTGAGGAAGATGTTCTTTCTTACGCTATGTTCCAGCAGGTTGCTGTTAAGTTCTTTGAGAACAGAGAAAAAGGCGTGAAACCTCTAGAAACTGCTGCAGTTATCAAAGAGGCTGCACCAGCTCCAGCAGCTGCACCAGCAGCTACAAGCGGTCCGGTTAGACTATCTGTAACAGTTGATGGAACAGCTTACGATGTTGTTGTAGGCGAGCCAGGCGCTGCACCAGCAGCTCCAGCGGCTGCACCTGCTGCTCCAGCACCGGCGGCAGCTCCAGCAGCAGCTGCAAGCGGAACACCAGTAACATCACCAATGCCTGGTACTATTATTGATGTTAAAGTCAAAGTAGGCGACGCTGTTAAAAAAGGCGATGTTCTTGTAGTTCTTGAAGCTATGAAGATGGAAAATGACGTTGTTGCACCTGTTGATGGAACAGTTTCAGCTGTATCTGTTAAATCGGGAGACGCGGTTAATTCAAACGATCTTCTTGTTTCTATCTAAGTTTATATAATAATTAAGAGTGATGGGAAACTATCACTCTTTTTTTGTTGTTAAATAAAGAAGATTTATCTTTCATTTATTTGCTTTTTTTCTCTAAAAATGGTAAAATATTATGGATAATAAATTGAAGAGTTGTGATTTAGATGTTAAAGAGCATGACGGGGTTTGGAAGAGCCTCAAAGATTATTAACGGCAGGGAGATAACGGTTGAAATAAAGAGTGTGAATCATCGTTATTTTGAGTTTTATGCCAAAGTTCCACGCGTATATGGGTTTCTTGATGAGAAGATGAAAAGCTTTATCGGCGAGTATGTCCGCCGAGGTAAGGTTGAGCTTTATATATCTATTACGAATATAGAGCGGGGGGATAGCGAAGTTTTAATAAACCTACCACTTGCAAAAAAATATAAAGATGCAATTGATGCCCTCTCAAACAACCTTTCTATTGAAAACGATATGACCACATCTTCACTTACTAGATTTTCAGATATTTTTGTTATTACAAAGTCCGAAGAAGATGAGGGCGAAATAATAGATGCTGTTAAAACAGTTGCTACTGAAGCTGTTTTAAAATTCAACGACATGCGCGGTCGTGAGGGCGAAAAGCTCTATAATGATTTAGTGTTTAGGGTTGATAACATTGAAAAGAGATTAAAGGAGATAGAGGACATTGCTCCATTGCGTGCACAGAACTACCGTGCAAAGCTTTATGAGAAAATTAAAGAGGTTTTAGCCGAGCAGGATATTGATGATAACAGAGTTCTGACCGAAGTTGCGTTTTTTTCTGAAAAGATAGCAGTTGACGAAGAGACTGTTAGACTCGCAAGTCATATTGAGCAGTTTCGCAGTTTTATAGCTTCAGATGAGCCGATTGGTAGAAAGATGGACTTTCTAGTTCAGGAGCTTAACCGTGAAGCTAATACCATTGGTAGTAAAGCTAACGATATAAATATTTCAACGCACGTTGTTGAGATAAAGAGCGAGATTGAAAAGATTCGTGAGCAAATTCAAAATATTGAATAATTAAGGAGTTTTATGAAGCTTATAAATATTGGTTTTGGAAACATGGTATCGTCACTGAGACTTGTTTCAATAGTAAGCCCAGAGTCTGCACCTGTAAAAAGGATAATTACTGAAGCTCGAGGAAAAGGTATGCTTGTAGATGCAACCCAAGGGCGTAGGACAAGAGCGGTAATTATTATGGATAGCGACCATGTAATACTCTCTGCTGTTCAACCAGAGACTATTGCTGGAAGAATGGTAACTGAAGAAGCGGAGGATGAGCAGTAATGAAAGAAAAAGGATTACTTATAGTTTTTTCAGGCCCGTCTGGGAGTGGCAAAGGTACGGTGCTTGAGTATTTTCTCTCGATGAGGCATGATACGGACTATTCGGTTTCTGTTACAACTAGAGATATGAGACCGGGAGAAATTGATGGTGAAAATTATCATTTTGTCAAAAAAGATGAATTTAAATCAATGATTGAAAACAATGAGGTTTTAGAATATACAGAGTATTGTGGAAACTTCTATGGCACTCCACGAGCAAAAGTGCAAGAGAGCATCGATAAAGGCAGGAATATCATATTAGAAATTGAAACTGAAGGTGCGCTAAATATTAAAAAGCTGTTCCCAGAAGCGGTTATGATATTTGTTACGGCACCTTCGATGGCAGAGCTTCGTAAAAGATTAGAAGGAAGAGGTACCGAGGATAAGAAAACAATCGAGCGAAGACTTAAAAGAGCAAAAGATGAGATGAAACTTATTGGTGAGTATGATTACTGTGTCACAAACGATAAAGTAGAGCGCTCGGCAGTTAAAGTAAATGCGATTATAGAAGCTGAAAGAATTAGTGTTAAAAGATTAATTGGAGGTAAATAGAATGTTAAGACTTAAAGTAGCGAAACTAATGGATGAAACCGATAGCCAGTATACCCTTGTGGTGGCTGTAGCGAAGAGAGCAAGAGAAATTGCTGAACGCAACGAAGCGGCAGGTAATAAAACAGCAGAGAAAGCAGTAAGAACTGCGATTAACGACTTTTATGAAGGAAGAGTTAAACTACAAAAATAAAAATGAGGGGTGGATTTATCATGGACATATTTTACGCAAAAGTTTATGTCGATAAAACTGCCTTTAGTTTTGATAAAGATTTTCTATATTCAATCCCTTTTGATATGGTAAGCTCACTTAAAGTGGGTATGAGGGTTGCTGTGCCTTTTGGCAAAGGGAATGATATTCGTCAAGCGATTGTATGCGAAATTTTAAACGATAACTCTACAGGCAAAGAGATTAAAGAGATATACAAAATTCTCGATAAAAAGATAATTATAACAGAGAATGATACTGCGCTTATAAACTATCTTTGCAAGACAACATTTTGCAGTTATTACGAAGCTGTTAAAGCTGTCTTACCGCCTGGAATGGGGTTTGTTTTTAAAGGCAAACTCAAAATTTGCGGTGATGTAGATAGTGATATTAAAGAGATATTTTCAAAAGATGAACTTTCTTATGAGAATTTTATAAAACTGCCGACAGAGATTTCAAAAAGAATAGAAAAACACATTGAAAGTGGCGAAATATTAAAGCAGTTTAGCGCAAAACAACGGATACAAAAAGAAACTGATACAGTTTATTCTATAGTTTTGGGAGCAGTACCTTCAAAAAAACTTTCTGCAAAGGCAGCTGAAGTTTTAGAGTTTCTAAGTAGTTGCGAAGAATCTGCTTCTAAAGAGATAGTTTATAATACAAACTGCTCACCGTCCGTTATAAAAACACTAGTAAAAAACGGACTTATATCCAGTAAAGAGATAGATAGCTATCGCGAATATGAGCAAAGCTATGAAAGTAAAGAAGTTTTGCTTTCTGATGAACAAAAAAATGTTACAGATGAGCTTTTATCACTTTTATATGACGAAAAACCACAAACAGCACTTCTATTCGGAGTTACTGGTAGCGGTAAAACAAATGTTTATATAAAGATTGTTGAAGATGCACTTTTGCATAATAAAAATACTATAGTTTTAGTTCCAGAAATATCTTTAACCCCTCAAGCTCAGTATATCTTTAAAAGTCATTTTAAAGATAAGGTTGCGGTTATCCACTCAAGGCTATCAGATGGCGAGAGGGTACATCAATACAGAAGGATCAAAGAAGGTAAAATTTCAGTGGTTGTAGGCACTCGGAGTGCGATTTTTGCACCATTTGAAAGAGTTGATTTAGTTGTTGTTGATGAGGAGCATGAAACAAGCTATCATAGCGGTAGCTCACCGAGATACCATGCGCGGGATATAGCGCAGTTTAGAGTGAGTTTAAGCAAGGGGCTTTTACTGCTATGTTCAGCAACTCCGGATATAACGAGCTTTTACAAGGCTAAAACAGGGAAAATTAAACTTTTAACTCTTAAAAATAGATATAATGATAGGACTTTGCCAACTGTCACGATAGTTGATATGCGAGATAGAGAGAGCGAGGGTATTTATGAAGTTTCAAATACTTTGCTATCTAAAATTAAAGAGGCTAAAGAAAATAATAATCAGAGCATGATTTTGCTAAATAGGCGAGGATACCAAAGCAGTACTGTTTGCTCGCAGTGTGGTTTACCGGTACTTTGTCCATCTTGTTCGGTAGCGCTTACCTACCACACAGTTAACAATAGCCATATCTGCCACTACTGTGGTTATACTAAAACTAAAATTGAAAGCTGCCCTTCATGCGGTAGCGATAGAATTTTAAGAAAAGGAGTCGGAACACAGAAGCTTGAAGACTTCCTTGTTAATAATTTAGAAGGCTATAAAATTTTGCGTATGGACGCTGATACCACTATTACAAAGTCGTCATACAAAAAGTTTATTGATGAGTTTAAAAATGGCGGATACGATATTATGATTGGCACCCAAATGATTGCAAAGGGACATGACTTTACAGACGTTACCGTTGTAGGGGTTATATCATCTGATAGTTTTTTGTATCAGTCTGATTACAGAGCTTCTGAAAAAGCGTTTTCTATGTTGACACAGGTTGTTGGACGTAGTGGGCGCGGCGAAAAACAAGGCTCTGCTGTTATCCAAACCTTCGACCCCGATAATGAAATTTTAACTCTTGCGGCAGCGCAAGATTATGAAAAGTTTTATGAAGATGAAATTAAACTGCGAAAAGCGATGGTTTTGCCACCTTTTTGTTACTTTTGTTTAGTATCATTTGTAAGTAAAGATGAAAAAGCAGCGAAATATAATGCTTCGCAGTTTTGTGAAATATTAAAGCAGGAGATTGCAAATTATAATAATATTCCACTTCGTGTTATAGGACCTACTCCTGCGAGTATATATAAACTAAACGATAAGTATCGTTATAAGATTTTAATTAAGTGTAAAAACAACGATGATTTTAAAAATTTCCTTCGGGAAGCATTAAAGATATATTATAAAAAGTGTGGTACTGGAACTGTCACTTTAACTGTTGATTTGAATAATACAGTAGATTTATAAAGGAGAATATATGGCTATAAGAAATATAATAGATGAAAGTGATGAGCGTCTATTTAAAAAAAGTCGCAAGGTTGAAGCTTTTGATGAGAGGCTACATACCCTGCTTGATGACATGGCGGATACTATGTATGAGTCAAACGGCGTTGGGATTGCGGCAGTTCAGGTTGGCATTTTAAAAAGGGCATTTTTAGTTGATGTGCTCTATGAGGATGATAGCTTGATTGAATTTATCAATCCAGAAATCATTTCAAAAGATGGTGAACAGACAGGTAGAGAGGGGTGTCTTTCTTTTCCGAATTTGTTCGGTGATGTCACACGCCCAAATAATGTTAAAATAAAAGCGCAAGATAGATTTGGTGATTATTTTGAAGTTGAAGCTATGGAGTTTTTCGCAAGAGCTATCTGTCATGAATTTGATCATATAGATGGTCATGTTTTCACAGAGCTTGCAAGCAACCTTATGAGTGGCGAAGAGATTGAAAGACTTGAAGCTATAGAAGCTCAAAAGGAGAGCGGAAAAGAATGAATATAGTTTTTATGGGGACACCGCAGTTTGCAGCGCAGTGTCTGCAGAGTTTAATAGATGCGGGTGAGAATATTTTAGCTGTACTTACAAAACCCGATACACCTGTTGGAAGAAAAAGAATAATAACCCCTCCACAGACTAAAGTTGTAGCAGAAGCAAATGGTATTGATGTTTATCAGCCAGAAAACATTAAAACAGATGAAGTTTTTAACATTATAAACGACTTAAAGCCAGATTTAATAGTAGTTGTAGCATACGGTAAAATTCTTCCTCAAACTATCTTAGATATTCCAAAACATGGCTGTGTGAATGTGCATGCTTCATTACTACCAAAATATAGAGGTGCTGCACCTATCCAGTGGGCGATTATAAACGGTGAGAAAGTATCTGGAGTAACGACTATGTTTATGTCTAAAGGGCTCGATGAAGGGGATATCATCAAAAAGTATGATTATGCTATTTCCGAGGAAATAAATTCTAAAGATTTGTTTTCTGAGCTTGCAACTATCGGAGCAAACGCAATAGTCGATACAGTTGCTCTATTAAAGAGCGGAGATTTTACGAGAGTTTCTCAAAATCATAATGAAGCTTCTTTTGCTCCAATTATAAAAAAAGAGGATGCAAGGATAGACTTTAATAGAAGTGCAACCGAAGTTCACAACCTTATACGAGGGATGAATCCATGGCCTGTTGCCTTCACGCCTGATAAAGAGGGAAATAATATAAAGATTTATAAAAGCAGGGTTGTGCAAATATCAGGAAAGATTGGTGAGATAATAGATAGTGATCGATTTATTGTTGGATGTGCAAATGGAGCTGTTGAATTTTTAGAAGTTTTACCGATGGGCGGCAAAATTATGTCCGGAGAGGACTATATGAGAAGATTTAAAAGTAGAGGAGAGTAAATATGCCATTTTACTATTATTACGGAACGGATACAATACTGCTAGTCTTAATACTGGCAGCTGCAGTTCTTTCAATTTTTGCTCAGATGAGAGTTAGCAGTACCTTTAAGAAATATAGCAATGTATTATCATCAAGGCAGATAACTGGTAAAGAAGCTGCTGAGATGATGCTTTCAAGAAAGGGGATTGTAGGAGTTTCGGTTTTATCAACAGCAGGTAACCTAACTGATCACTATGACCCAAGGAACAATGTTATAAAGCTAAGCGAAGGTGTTTACAACAGCCGATCAGTTGCTGCAATAGGTGTTGCTTGCCACGAGGCGGGACACGCAGTTCAGCATGCTGAGCAACATCTTGGAATTAAAATACGCGATGCAGTTCTACCGGTGGCATCGATTGGTTCAAAAGCTGCCATACCACTAGTTATTTTAGGAATAATTTTCTCACTGCTTGAACTTGCTATGGTTGGAGTAATTTTATTTGCTGCAGTTTTTATTTTTCAGGTGATAACACTACCTGTTGAGTTTGGGGCAAGTAAAATAGCATTACAGTCGATTTCTGAGATGGGAATACTAACTGATAGCGAAAGAGTTGGTAGTCGTAAGGTTTTATCAGCTGCAGCACTTACCTATGTTGCGGCGGCAATAGTGTCTTTACTAAATCTTCTTCGTCTACTTGCTATGGTGCGAAGAAGATAATGGCAGATATAAGACTTAATGCACAAAAGTTAATAAAGCGCACTCTTTTTGAAGGTGGATATTCTAATATTTTGCTTAGAAAAGCACTTGCTGAAGAGAGCTCTGTTAATGATAAAAGATTTTTATCGCTTCTTTTCTATACGGCGGTTGAGCGTAAACTAACTTTTGATGCAGTAATTTCGAAGTTTAGCAAGATGCCGCTTAAAAAGATTGATAAAGATGTTTTGGCGATTTTATATCTTGCACTTGCACAGATATATTATATCGACAAAGTTCCGACAAGTGCGGCAGTTAATGAAGCGGTTAAACAAACTCACAAACTTAAAAAAAGCAGCGCTAAAGGGTTTGTGAATGCAATTTTGCGTGCAAGTGTGCGAGAAATAGAAAACTTAGATGATTTTATAGATGAAAATTTCAAGGGGAATGAGTTATTGTCTGTTAAATATTCGGCGGACATTTCTTTTGTAAAACAGATTGCCACTGAGCTAGGCGCTACAAAAGCTGAATATTTTCTCAAAAGCAGCCTTAATAAAGCTTGTACATATATAAGGGTAAACATTACAAAGACCACCGAAGAGAAACTTTTGGATTTGCTTGTAGAGGAAGAAATTCAGGCGGAAAAAACAGATTTAAAAAACTGCTTAAAACTAAACGGTGATCTTGATTTTTCAGCAGTTCTAAGCCATAAAAGTGGCCTATACCACGTTATTGACTATTCTTCACAAAAAGCCTTATCTTTTCTTGATTTTAAACCGGACGATAAGGTGCTTGACTTATGTGCGGCACCGGGTGGGAAATCAGCACTCGCGGCGCAGTATTTATCAGATGGCGAGATAATAAGTTGCGATATTTCTGAAAATAAGTTAAAATTAGTAGATGAAATTTTTGAGCGACTATCATTAAGCAACGCAAAAACAGTTGTTAATGACGCAACTGTTTTTAATAACTCCTTTGAGTCGTTTGATAAAATTATCTGTGATTTACCGTGTAGTGGTTATGGAGTTATTAAAAAGAGACCTGAAATAAAATATAAAGATTTTAAAAGTTGCAAAGATCTTCCGCTTATTCAAAATAGCATATTAGATGTAGCTGCGAAATATTTAAAATCAGGCGGAGAGATTTTATACTCAACATGTACTATTCTAAAAGCTGAAAACGAAGATGTTGTTCGAAACTTTTTAGATAGCCACAGTGAGTTTTCACTTGTTTCAGATGGTGATAATCCTTTGATGACAACAATAATATCTGATAAAAGCGATGGGTT
>CAYJGP010000065.1:0-7814 GCA_964369435.1 uncultured Oscillospiraceae bacterium
ACTATCTTTGAAACGATCATATCATTATCAAATTTAAATATTGTATGCTGCGATGGAGAGGGGATAGAAATATTAACTCCAACTGCAAATGGTTGCGAGAGATAGCTGGTATTTGAATAGCGCCATTCACCATCTGGGTTTGTAAAGATAAATTCCTTGTCAGTCATTTTGAGCTTGCCGGGCTTTGAATCTATAAGGCCTTCGATATAATCTGTTCCAATCTGCATAACTGCATCGGCCTCAATAGTTAAATCATTGTTTTTGAGGTATTCTTCTTTAATAGCCTCACGCTGAAACTCGTTCCAGAGTGCCACTGTTTTAAATGCTTTATCTTTATCTGTTGCAGGGTGTAAAAAACCATAATCATCGACATCTATTTTATTGTTACAACTATTGCAAACAATTTTATAGCCATCTGTTTCAAGCATAAATTCGCTCTCGCAAGCGGGACATCTGTATACCGCTCGGGTTATTCCCATAAGGGGTTTTTTTGTTTTAATTTTTTGAGGGTTTCTTATAAGTTCTTCTGAAACATCGTAAACTAAAATGCTATCAAGTCTTTTTAATATATCCTCGTCGGGGATTGTTTTAATCTCTTCAGCAGTTATAAGAATATCTGCAGACATTTTTGTTTTAACGTTTCTTCGAGTATATGCCCAGCTTGGGTGGTCGGCATAGAAATTTTCAAATGAAACAGAAACAACAGGTTGCCCTATCTTTTTAATCATTTTAACGATGGATTTCTCATATAGATTACTTCTGCCATCAAGTGTTATCTGTCCCTCGGGGAAGATAAGTAATGATCGTCCTTTTTTTACTGAGGACATCATTTCTTTTATAGGCTTTACCTCTGAGGCAAAAGGAGCTTTTGGTATAACTCCGAGTTTTATCTGTGCAAAACGATGTTTTGGGATAAAGTAGAAATACCGAGTTCCAACAACGGCAACATCATACTTACCGAAAAGGAAAGGTACGGCTACACCATCAATTGATGAGTGATGTGGCGCTATAATTACAAACGGACCCTTAAGTCCTTTTAATCTTGTTATATCGCGCTTTGTATGCCTTGAAAAAAGATTTGCAAGCCACATATAAAAGATAAAAGCGCGGTAAAAAAGAATGCTGTATCTTTTGTTTTTTAAATTTTTATCCATTAATTTGCTCCAGTAATTTATATATTTCTTCTGAACTATCTACGATATAATCGGCGCCGGCAAAAACAAGTTCCGCTCTGCCGCGAAAACCATAGCTGCAGCCGATAGTTTTAAGATTTGCATTTTTTCCAGTATATATGTCAATATCACTATCTCCAATATATACTGAAGTTTCTGGATTAAGACTATATTTTTCAATCAACATATTGACTATGTAAGGATCTGGTTTTTGTGGATATTTATCCTGCTGCCCATGAATCTCCAAAAAAGGAGCGTCTGGAAAAAAATGATTAGCAACAGCAACTGCGGCTTTATGAGGTTTGTTGCTTACTATAAATATCGGTATCTTGTGATTAACTAGTTTATTAATTAGCTTTGGAATACCACTGTAAACCTCTGAACCGACAAATCCATTCTCTTCATAATATTTCAAATAAACAGAAAATATCTCTGAAAACTCAATATCTGGAATTTTTGGGAGCGCTAAAGTTAAGAGGTTGTGCGCGCCACTACCTATAAATGCCTTATAGTCTTCTTTTGGGTGGGTGTTATATCCGTATGAACTTATTATATGGTTTGCACAGTGCGAAATATTGCCAAGTGTGTCTACTAATGTTCCATCTAGGTCAAAGAAAACTGATTCAATCATAATTTACCTCATTATTTAAAATTCACCGAAAGATAGTGTAACAACACCTTCGTAAGAGATATAATGATTCTCAATACCTATAGTGTTCACCCATTCGAGCGTCTCGTCAATTTTAAAGTCACCACTACCAGGGCCTGCACCGCCGTCATTAGCTATTATTGAGTGTGTTGAAGGCCAAAAACATGTTGTAGGTGAAATTGCTTCATATAGTGTGAAACTTCCACCAGCCTGTCCGTGATGAGCCATTGTAACAGCGTCACTATCAAGGAGTTCAGCGGATATATCTTCAACGAGTCTGTCAGCTTGCTCGTATCCAACGTCACCTAAAAAAATTATAGATTTATCATTATCGGTAGCCTTAATAACAATAGAATTGTTATTTACAGCATTTTGGTGGATATCAGGATAAAGCCCATTTAGAATAGAGAACTCCAAATTATCAAAAGCAAATATATCGCCAGACTTCACCTCTGTCTTGTCTATATCACAGTTTTCAATAGTGTTTTTGATATTAATAATACTGTCATTTAGATCAGGATATCCATATTCTCTTATATAATCTTCAGTTGGGAATAAATAATAAATATGTTCAATAAAATCGGCACCATCTAAAATAAGCTCGGTCAGCGCACCTGCATGATCGGAGTCTGGGTGGGTTATAAACCAACCATTAACAATACCACCGAATTCATCTATATATTCTAAGAGTAACTCTTTATCAATTGAATCACCACCGTCTATAATAAATAACTCGCCTGTATTTGATGTTATAAGATAGGACATATTTTGTCGACCATTTATTGGTGGAGTGAGCTGTGTTACCTCTGCATAGTCGTATGGTGGTGAGCATCCAAGGAGTACGATAGATAAAAGAAGAGCAGATACAATTATTCTTTTCATTATACTACCTCAATGTTTGAGTTTTTGAAATCATAGCTATCAATTTCCAGTTTATAGCTGTGTTTATTTGGGGTGTTCTCGATAAGTTTAAAACCAAGATCGGAATAAAGGTTTTTAATGTATCCGTTTTTGCTTGTTTTAAGGTAGTCAGCGAACACCTCAGTTATACCGTTTTGTTGTAATTCGCGGATAAGTTTATCTAAAATAGCATACTCAAGCTCACGCTTAAACACTCTGCAACTCATAACCCATAAATCGATTGTAGCGATATTTCTGTTAGTATTGCAAATAATAGCTGAGACAATTCCGTTATCTCCAAATTTATCAGAGAGTCTTGCAAACAGAGTTTTGCAACTTGTGTCATTTTGCATTTTAGCAACCTGTTCTTTTGTTAGTCGGAGATTTGTTGTGTTAAACTGATTTGTTTTATTAATTAGCTGAGTTATTCTGTCAAGTGAAATATCATCAAAAGGAGATATTGTAGCTTTCATATCAAGGCTTTGCAGATAAGATGAGTAGTCGGTGAAGCTGTTTTCTGATTCCTCTCTCGCTAGATTTTCCTTGTACATGCTATTTCTTGAAATATCATCAGCAGAAAGGCTGATAGTTTCAAAATAACCGCCTCGATCAATAGCTTTAATAAAATTTTCAACCTCAAAAAGGTTTGGTACGGCAATATCGCTGATATTATCAGAAACAATCTGGCGTTCAGCAGGGTTATCATCTAAAAAGACAAAACTGTCCGAAGCGATGTTCATTTTTTTTGCTATATCCAATATATTGATATCTTTATTCTCCCAGTTAGCATGAATATACAGAAAATCATCTTTTGTTAAAATACTGTCTGGGTGTGATAAGCCAGATAATGCGTTTTCCATTTCATTTTTGCTAACAATACAGAGTGGTATGCCAAGCTGTGTTAGTTTTTTTAGGTAAAGAGCAAAGTCGCGATGCGCATAACCTGTTGGATTTTCAATAGAAAGTTTAATGTTTTCAACACCGTCATCGCCAATAACTCCGCCCCAGAGGGTATTATCAAGATCGACTGCAATAGCTTTTTTGTTTTTTCCAAAAAGTGCTTTAACAATTTTTGCGATATTATCTGCTATAAGGACAATGCTCTCAGCAGATGCAGCATACTTATACATATAATAAAAGCTATTATCATGCCAAGAATCAAGACCATGGAGTGCAGAGAGGTAGTTAATATCGTTTAGGTAAAGGTTTTCACTATCTTTTATAATATCATTAACTGTATTATTAAGCTTGCCGATAAAGGCGTTGTTGCCGATAATACCGTCTTTGTTTCCGAGTAGCCGATAGGGGAGAAGCTCGTAGTTATTAATTATAACAGGGCAGCCGAATGCATCAAGCGCTCTTGATGAAATCGCGTTTATCTTATCAGTTTCTAATTTTATCAAACTGTTTACTTCATCAGCTGACGAAGTGAAACTTGGAAAACTGCTTATATTTTTGATTGTTGTATGAGCATATATAATATCAGGACTGAAGTTTTTTAGCTCATCTGAAAAAAGAATCTCTTCAAAGTAGTTGTTAAACTCGCCAACAAAAAAAATAGGCTCAATTCCATTTTCGAGCAAGAAAATTTCAAGCATATCAACTACAAGGGTGAGGGTAGACCCTCCAACTACTGCAATACGCTTTTTTATAAGCCCATTCTTTCGAATAAGCTCTCTTTTTATAGATTTTTTCTTTTTTAGAATAGTTGAATAATCAAGTGGATATTTAAGTATTTCCATAACACACTCCAATAAAAATATTAAATAATATTATACATTATTTTCAATTTATTTACAACAAAAAAGGCGGTACTAACCCGCCTTTAAATAATTTACAAACTAAATTTCGAGGATGCTGTTTATTGCTGTTAGAGCAGCGTCGTTATCATCTGCAACACATAGTATAACATTATTTTCGCTAGTTAGAACAATAGCGTTTTCAAGTTTTATAACTTGATCTGGCATATAATCGCGAAATGCAGTAATCTGATCTGAAACACGCTGTAAAACTAAATCTTTAATAGCTGCTGCAGAAGCTTCATCAACCGCTGTGAAAACAGCAACTTCTTCGGGTGTTGCATTTGTTCCAAAATAAACCTTTGAACTCTCAACCGTTTCAAAATCTATCCCATAGATATCTGCAACTACATTATCTTCAATAGGCTGTAGGTCATCGATGAAATATTCGCCTTCGACTATAGAGTCGGCAACTGCTACTGCATCAAAACTTTTTTCGTCCGCAGCTTCACTATTGCCGCAAGCGGTTAATGATGTTATAAGAACCAAAGATGCTAGTATAATTAATAGTTTTTTCATTGTTTTTATTCCTCCACAGTGTGTGTTTTTAAATAATCTACATATATGCTAAGATACGGACTTTCCATATGAACGCCATCATTTGAAGCTTCTGGAAGAAGCAGGCCATCTTCTGTTAGAATTTCATCTGGGTAATGAAGAAGATTTACATCCATCTCTTTACAAAGCTCAGATATCAAAGTGTTATATTCCTCAATTTTTTCAGCGGTGAAGATTGGGTCATTATCTATTTTAGTTTGCCCAATAGGTAAAATTGACTGGATATAGATTTCTGCATCTGGTTTTATCTTCAAAACTTCTTCAATAACAGTTTCATATCTATCTTTAAAAACATTGCTGTATTCCCAACCGAGTTCATTAAGTCCAAGACAGATATATACCTTTGTGAAGTCACCTTCAGCGAGTAGCTCGAAAGCTGTTTTCTCATCTTGCACTTCTGCTGTGAAAATATTTGTAACATTGAGCCCAAGTTCAGAGTAGACAGTTGCTTCAGGTAGTAGGGAGTAATAATAAATTCCCTCGATAGTTGAGTTGCCTATAAGGACGGCATCTTCAAAGTAGCTATCGTCAACTTCGGCAGACTCTGGCACTGCACTGCTATACCAATAAAGGTCTTCTGGAGGTATAGTAATTGACTCGCTGTTCCATCCGCTAATGCTACCGCTTTCACTAAGACTACCACTATCGCTATTAGCGCCAGAGGTGCTATCGCCATCATCTCCTCCAAATAACATCTGGAATATAAAGATTATAAGCGCTACGCAGGCAAGTGTTAGAAAAAGATTTAGTATCAGCTTGTCTATATTAATTGAGCCTCTTTTTGTTTTGTATTTCATGTTTGAGTTCTTAATTTTCAAAATCTGCTCCTATTTTAATGTGATTAGTATTGGCAATACAAATATTATTATAACAAAAATAAAGAAATTCTTCAAGATTAAATAATCGGTTAAGCAAAAATTAATATTTATCGCGCCGAACTTTTAATAAGTGAATTTATTGCCGAGACAAGAACCAAGACAATAGCTATTGCAACTGCTATAGTAGATAGATATACAATAGTCTGTGAGCCGATTATACCAGCTGTTTCAAAATCGAAGTTTATAAGGTTTATCATAGTTTCATATATGCCCATACCGGGAACTAATGGGATAATAGCCGGTGAGAGGAAAACAGTAGACGGCATTTTAAAAATTCTCGCTGCAATTTCAGATAGAGCAGCAAGGAGGAAAGCTGAAGAAAAATATGCAAAAACAATGTTTTCATTCTCGCAAACAAACAAAAACAGAATATAGCAAACAGAAGCTATAAGAGATGCACAACCGATAGCTTTTTTAGGACAGTTTATTATCAAGGCAAAAAAGGCTGTTGCTATAAAACAAAATATAAAATTCAAAATCATAATATCACCTCAACTAACAGAAAATGCAATAAGCATAGAAGCAACGCCAACAGCAAGGGCAAGTGCTATAACAATAGCCTCTGCAAATCTCGAAACACCGCTCACAAGGTCACCTGCAATAGTATCCCTTATTGCATTTGTCATAGCAAGACCTGGAAGTAGCGGCATCATAGCACCGAGTATCATGCTGCTTGGAGTGGGGGATGTGAAGACAAATGTATAGAAAACAGCAAATGCACCAACAGTCATACCGCCAAACAAGCTCTGTGCAAATTTTTGAAGTCGGCGATGTTTTATAAAATAGGATAGTGCACCATAGGTACAACCACAAGCGAATGCAAACAGTGATTCAAATAGTATTCCGCCAAACAACAACGCAAAAAAAGCCGAGGAAGCACCGTTTGAAATAATTTTAAGCGCTTTGTTTTCAGCTTTTTTCGAAAGAGTTGAGAGGGCATTAATAGCACCCTCTATCGTTATAATTTCAGAGATCATATCTCTAGCAATTCTGTTAACTTCATCAATTATCAGCAGATTAGTTGTGCGATCTTCTATTCGCACAAGAGAAGTTTCTCCATCTTCAATTGAGATAAATATTCCGGTAGGTACAGCGAGTACATTTGTCTGTTCATACCCAAATGCCTTACAGCTTCGAGTTATCAGCTCCTCAGCTCGATAGGTTTCGCCACCGCTCTCAAGGGTGAGCTTTGCGGCAAGTGAGCAGAATTTCATAAGCTTCTTTTTATCCATCTATCCCTCAACAATTATGTATTCTAAATTTTTGTATAAAACGGTCATACCCTCATCTATTTCAATGGGTAAAAGCGCCATCGCTACAGTATTTTGGCAACCGTCACTGTCAATTAATTCGGCATAATCGCCATTAATTCTCAAAACTTTATAGATTATTTCTTTAAACACTATCTAACTATTCTCCTCTATTATTTTACTTACATATTCAATATTTTCATCTAAAATTGGCTTTATGTCTTCTGAGTTTTTAAATGCCGCTGCAAACGGTGTTAAAACTCTCATTGCATCTTTGTAGCCAAGCTCGCGATGAGAGCGAATTTTTGCGGCGGAAAAATCAAGGGTTCCACTTCCCGGGCTATCTTCAAGTGGTAGTGAAGGGCAAATTTCGATAACGTTGTTTTTTCGTATTGTGCTTATATCTTGACGTGTTCGATGATTTAGATAGACAACTATTGTGCTATCGAGGTTTAATGAAAGCAGTGGAACAAGAGCTACGCTGTCGGCGTTTTGTCTTTTGTATACTTTGTTGTCCGCTCCACCGTCGAGATAGTAGCGCCCTTCATATTTAACCGGTTTTACTATAAACGGTAGAGAAGCTGAGGCACAGGTCACCTTGATAAAAT
>CAYJGP010000065.1:7824-10845 GCA_964369435.1 uncultured Oscillospiraceae bacterium
AGACAGGTTTTGCAGCCTCTATATCATATATACAGCTGTATATCTCTATCCCTGATTTCTTTGCAGCATCTGCATTTAATATAAACGAGAGCACAGAAAACATTAATTTGTAATCGCTAGCTGCGTTTTCAGTCAAAAACTCAACTGTTGATATTTTTTTGTCGCTAGCAAGGTAGTTATCTATCTTTAAATTGAGATCATCTATCGCTTTTTTATCGGGCAGCTCGTTTTTTGCAAACTTCGTGAGCGCTTTCCAAAGAGCGTTTGTGCGAATATTGCTTTTTGCAGCAAATGCAAGGGCATTGATAGAGCCTATTGAGCAGCCAGAGACAGCGGTGACGCTAGTTATGAGCCGTAGTTCCGACATAGCTTTGAAAACTCCAAGCTGATAAGCACCTTTAGCACCTCCGCCTGAGAGTACAAGACCGAGCTTTAAATTATTGTTCATAAAATCACCTAGTTAAAACTTCTAACACTTTTGTTGTTGTGAGAAAATAAAATTCATGAAATAGCTATCGATAGCTATTTTTAAAGAAATAAGATTGCTGTATATTATTTTACAACTTTTCGAAGAAAAAGTGAACTAGTTTTTTGAATTAAGATAATTTTTTGTTGTTTCATCGGGTAGAAATTCGGTCATATACTTTCGATACCTCTTTGGTAGGTGAGTGTTCTGACATTTTTTGTTCAAACGCTCTTTAATCGTGACACTGTTCCAGAAGACTTTAAAAAGCGAAGAGAATTCTCTGTCGTCTCCGTCTGAGGGGAGGGTGAACGATTCCATATCGACTGTCTGTCGCTGACCATTTGATGAGATAAATGCTTTTTTATGGGTTCTGTCGTATATTATAAAGTTCTCTGAGCGAAATCTCGCTTGGAAGTGGGGAGAGATAATCGGCAGAACATCGTTTTTTGGCTCAATTTCGGCGGCAAGGGTATCTCTGTATGCATTAAACCGGATAAAGCCTTTTAGGTAGTGAGCTTCATTTGTCAGCGATTTAACCGCAGCGCGAAGTGAACAAAACGGCTCTTTTGATGGTATCATCATAATTCTACTTCCGATTTTATACCCCTCGCGCAGAAACCGAAGCATCAAAAGCTCTTTATCAGGCAGGGTGCAGAGGGCGCAAAGCCTTATAAAGTCCTGCGCACCTTTTGAAATTTTTTCAGATATTGAGCGGTAGACTGCAACCGCTTTTTCGTTATCGGTACCAATATATTTAACATCAAAAAGCGTCTGCCTTGTTTCGGTGTGTGGAATTATAAAAGCAGGGTCTTCGCGCTTATAAAATGCCTCGTGGACACAGGTTAAAAAGCCCTCTAAACTACCGTCGTATATATAGGCTATATTGCTTCTATTAGGCATCTTATCTCCTCCTCAGCAAGAGATTTGTTTTCAAAGAAAGTTATCTGCTCAAACTTCTCGGAATATCTGTTTTTTGCGTTATCCGAGAGAAGTCCTCTTAGAATTGAGCCTTTCTCAAACTTGACACTAGGGTGATACCGTCCCTTACATGTTATAAAATACTGCGCACGTTTAAGGACTATCTTCATCTTCTTTAAGTCCTCAAAATCAAGGGTTGTGAACCTGCGTGCACTATCGATAACATTCGCTCCCTTTACTCCGATGCCGGGGATGCGCAGTAGCATTTCATAGGGGGCGGTATTGACTTCAAGAGGGAAGATATCAAGATTACGAAGCGCCCAGCCGCATTTTGGGTCGACATATTCGTTTAGATGCGGTGCATCCGGTGAGAGGATTTCGTCAGCACGGAAACCATAAAACCTCAAAAGCCAATCTGCTTGATAGAGCCTGTGTTCACGGAGAAGTGGCGGCGGAGTTCCAAGGGCAGGGAGTAGGGGTGAGTCGATAAGTGGGATATAACCCGAGTAGAAAACGCGTTTTAGCGAAAATCTGTCGTAGAGGTTTTGGGTGAGGGTTAGGATATCGTAGTCGCTCTCAGGGGAAGCGCCAACTATAAGCTGGGTGCTTTGGCCTGCCGGCGCGAATTTTGGAGCATGGCGGTATTTGACAATTTCGCTCTTGTTTTGGTTTATATTTGAAGTTATAAACTTCATAGGTGCTACTATGCTTTGTTTGCTCTTTTGCGGAGCTAAGGCGGCTAGAGAGGTTGCGGATGGCAGCTCGATATTAACGCTTATTCTATCACACAATAGACCCAGAGCATAGATAAGTTCACTCGAAGCACCAGGAATTCCCTTTGCGTGGATATACCCGTTAAAGCGGTACTCTTCACGCAATATTCTCACCGTTTTTATCATAAGCTCGGTTGTATGGTCTGGGGAAATGTGAACAGCAGAGCTTAGAAAAAGTCCCTCGATATAATTTCGACGGTAAAAATTTATCGTAAGGTCAGCAAGCTCTCTTGGGGTGAAGTCGGCACGCTCAATTTCGCTTGTCCGACGGCTTGTGCAGTACTCGCAATCGAAAACACAGCGGTTTGACAAAAGCACCTTTAAAAGACTGACACACCGACCGTCGGGGGTGAAGCTGTGACATATTCCAGACAGTGCTGCATTGCCAATTCCGCCCGCCACATTAGAGCGACTACTGCCGCTTGAAGTGCATGAAGCATCGTATTTCGCTGCATCAGATAGGATGCGCAGTTTTGAAGATATATCCATAGTTTCCCCCAATATATTATAAATAACAAAACAAAAAGAACGTTTGTTCGTAGTTTTATTATACTACAAAACAAATGTTCTTTTCAAGGGGTTTTAGTTAAAAATTTAAGGTAAATCTTGGGGGAGAAAGGGAAACTTGGTGGTATGGCAATAATCTTTGCACTACAAAGATTAACTAAGAGCTAATAGGTAAAAGTGAAGAGCTTATGGTGTGGTTTTACTATAGGGTATGCTCATAATCTATAGTTGAATGATGTTTCTCAATAATTTTTCATTTAATTCATACAGTGCTGTTTTTTGGTCAGCATAATAAACTAAATCGTAAGCTTCATCATATCTTAACCACTGTACAGTTCTGTGTTCATCTGATAAAAT
>CAYJGP010000066.1:0-10762 GCA_964369435.1 uncultured Oscillospiraceae bacterium
AAGCGGTCGGCAAAGCAAGCAGCTTCTGTATCAGCTATAACAATTTTTCTCTCCATAATCGGCTTTAAGAGATCTAAAACCTTTTCGCCAAGTGTTGTGCCGATAAATATAATATCAAACTCTTTAAGTGTTTGTATAATTTTTTTGTGATACTCGTATGGAATGTTCTCAGCCCTTGTTGAAAGGTTGCCAAGCCCTAAAAATGTTCCACCATCTTTATCGGTAACTGCGATAAATGTTCCGGTGTCGCAATTTGGATTACGCTCGATGAATTTTGTGTCCACTCCGATTTTTTCACACTCAGAGATAAATATATCTCCGAAAACATCTTCACCGATTATTGAAAAAAGCGAAGAATTATAACCCGCACCTTTAAGGTCAGCCGCCATATTAAGGCCCACTCCACCAGGAGATACAACAAAGCGGTTATTTGGATTTTTCTCGTGCATAACAAAATCTTCATTTGCCAAAACGGTTATATCGCAACACAGCGATGCTAAAATAGCTACTTTTTTACTCATTTCTGCTCCTTTAAATGTTCTATAGTTATAGCGACTAGCGATGCTATGCCATTTATAATTCCCTCTTCGTTGAAGATAGCTTTCGGATTATGCACCCCGTTCACATACCCCTCTTCTTCACAACCAAACGAAATATGATACATAACTCCTGGTCTTTCATTTGATAGGTAGGCAAAATCATCTGACGCCATAGCAGGTTTTGCATCGGTTATTGTCATCTCTTCGCCAACTGCCATTTTTGCATACTCTAAAAACTTCGCCGCCAGCTGCGGGTCGTTTATCGTCGGTGGTGTTCCGCTCTGTTTTATAAACTCCGCTTCACCTCTAAAGGTTTTTGCTACTGCTGTTGCTATCTCTTCCATTCTTTTCAAAACAAAATCACGGGTTTGATGGTTTAGTGTTCTAAGCGTTCCCTCAAGAGTTGCGATTTCAGGCAAGATATTAGCTGCTGTTCCTGCATTTAGCTTACCAACTGTTAGCACAACAGGATCTTGCGCTGCGACCTCGCGGCTAATTATCTCTGATAGTGCTGAGTGTATTTGACAAGCGATATGAATAACATCGACCGAGAGTTCAGGTGCAGAGCCGTGTCCGCCTTTGCCTCGCACATTTATCTCCCAATGATCACTGCTTGCTAAAAAAGGGCCCTTTGATATCTCGATAATTCCTGTTTTGTTTCCCTTTGCAAGCTCAGTATGATATCCAAGAACTGTATCAACTCCTTCGAGTATACCATTTTCAATCATCAGTGCAGCACCATCGATTATCTCTTCAGCAGGCTGAAACATCAACCGAACGCGCCCAAACAGCTCCGACTTATTCTCATTTAGTATCTTTGCAGTTGCAATAAGGATTGCAGTATGCAGATCGTGACCGCAAGCATGCGCATTTGTTGTTGTGCTTTTAAACGGTAGATCGTTTTCCTCAGGCATCGGAAGCGCATCCATATCAGCTCTAATTAGCAGAGTTTGTCCGGGATTATCACCTATTATATCGACATAAAATCCACATTCACAAACATCAACTATCGAAAGTGAAAGCTCATTTAGTTTTAATTTAACATATTCTGTTGTCTTCGGCAAACAGAAGCCGATTTCCGCATTTTGATGAAGATATCTTCTAATCTCTTTTGTGTAGTCAAACATATCTTTTGCCGCTTTTAGATAATCCATAACCCTGCTCCTTACTGTTTATTTTTCTGTAATTCAACTTTCTTACGATTATATCATAAAATAAAAAAATAATAAATAACTGTTGACATTGTTTTTTGTATGTGTTATTTTATTGTTAAGAAAACGCTATGATGAGGACAGTAGATATTCTTTTATCAGTTCAGAGAGCCGTTGTTTGGTGCGAGACGGTCTGGTAGTTTATTTTAAATCACCTCTAAGCGGCAACCCCGAATATTTAAGGGTTGACGGTACTCACCGTTAAGGGAGAAGATGTTGTCAGACATCTGCAAAGAGGCTCTTTTGAGCAATATGGGTGGTACCGCGGAAACGTTAGCTTTCGTCCCAATTTAGATTGGGTGAGGGCTTTTTTTATTTTTTAAAAATGGAGGAAACATTATGGAAAATCAAGTTATGCAAATAGCACAGCGACTAAAAGGTACACGAATTATGGAAGGATATACACCTGAGGAGATGGCAGCAGCAGCTGACGTTTCGGTAGATGAATATCTAGAGTATGAGAGTGGTAATGTTGATTTTGGATTCACTTTTATCTACAAATGTGCAAACAAACTAGGCCTTGATATTTCAGAGCTGATTATTGGCGAAATGCCAAAACTCTCTTTCTACACAATAGTGCGCAAAGATGAGGGTATGAATATTAAAAGACGCGAGGGATTTAAATACCTCCATAAGGCGGCATATATTAAAAACCGCTCAGCTGAACCTTTTGTTGTAACAGCACCTTATATTGAAGAAGAGCAAAACGCTCCGATCCCTCTCTCAAGCCATGAGGGTCATGAATTTGATATGGTACTGTCCGGTAAGCTTAAAATCGTCCTTGGAACACACACTGAGATTTTAGAGGCGGGCGATAGTGTTTACTACAATTCAAGCCATCCCCACGGAATGATTGCTGTTGGCGGAGAACCATGTGAATTTTTAGCTGTAGTTTTAGACGACGCAGGCGAAAAATAAATTAATTAATGCCGGCCAGCAGCGGCAGAATAGGAGAATAATATGCTTTATAAAAAATACTTAACTGAAACGCTTGATGAAAATGGCGTTATAAAAGATGTTTCATTTAACTGTCCCGATGATTTTAATTTCGCTCACGATGTCGTTGATGCAATAGCTGCACAAGACAGTGAAAAACTCGCTATGCTTTGGGTTTCTAGCGATATGTCCGACACACGTCGATTCACCTTTGATGACCTATCGAAAGCAAGTAACAAAGCGGCAAATTTCCTTGCTTCAAATGGAGTGAAAAAAGGCGACTCAGTTATGCTTGTTCTAAAGCGCCATTATCAGTTCTGGGTGGCAATTTTAGCACTTCATAAACTTGGTGCAGTTGCAATTCCTGCGACAAACCAGCTCACAACAAAAGACTATGTCTATCGTTTTGAAGCAGCTGACGTTCGTGCAATTATCTGTACAGGTGATGATAATGTCTGTAGTTATGTTGAAGAGGCTAATGCAGAACTTAGCGCCCCTGTAAAAACTTTCAAAGTCGGCGATGATAAAGATGGATGGCTTAATTTTGATAGCGGATGTGATAGCGCTTCTGATGTTTATGAGAGAAGAGCTGACCATAAAGTGACCGATAGTATGCTTATGTATTTCACAAGTGGAACGACCGGATATCCAAAAATTGCATGCCACGATTTCAGCTATGCTATAGGACATATAATGACTGCGAGATTTTGGCATAATGTTAATCCAAATGGTATTCATTTCACCGTCTCAGATACAGGTTGGGGCAAGGCAGCTTGGGGTAAACTTTACGGACAATGGCTCTGTGAAGCTGCTATATTCACCTTTGATTTTGATAAATTCAATGCAGACGAACTCCTCTCGCTTATCGAAAAACATCGCCTAACAACCTTCTGTGCACCGCCTACTATCTATCGTTTCTTTATAAAGCAGGATTTATCGAAATACGATTTATCTTCCCTTGAGCATGCAACAACTGCTGGTGAAGCTCTAAATCCTGAGGTCTTTAACAAATTCTATGAAGCAACAGGTCTTCGCCTAATGGAGGGATTCGGTCAGACCGAAACAACCCTTATGATCGCAACTTTTGTCGGTACCGAACCAAAACCTGGCTCTATGGGAAAACCTAGTCCACAGTATAAAATTGCGCTTCTTGACGCCGATGGCAAAAAGTGCCCTCCTGGTGAGGTTGGCGAGCTTTGTATCAACACAAAGGATGGCAACCCAATAGGACTTTATCGTGGATACTATAGAAATGAAGAGAAAACAAACGAAGCATGGTATGATGGATACTACCACACAGGCGATACCGCTTGGGCAGATGAAGATGGATTCCTCTGGTATGTTGGTAGAACTGATGACCTTATAAAAAGCTCTGGTTACCGTATCGGACCTTTTGAGATAGAGAGCGTTATAATGGAACTTCCTTATGTTTTAGAGTGCGCTGTTACTGGCGTGCCGGACCCTGTTCGTGGAAACGTTGTTAAAGCAACTGTTGTTCTAGTTGCAGGTACCTCTAAAACAGATGAACTTAAAGCTGAAATACAAAAATATGTTAAAGATCATACCGCTCCATATAAATATCCTCGCATCGTTGAATTCCGTGATGAACTGCCAAAAACTATCAGCGGAAAGATAAGACGAGTTGAGCTAAGATAATATCGATTTTAATAGACTTTAATAAAACCGCAGGTAATTTTACCTGTGGTTTTTTTATCTGCATTTTAATTAATACTCTACAAAACTCGACAGTTGCAGTCAAATATTTACAAATTGACACAAAAACTTCATTGAATATAATATTTCTTTATGTTACTATTAAATATATATTAACCAACTGAGTAAAGTATATGAAATGAGGTGAAGAAAGAGTGAACGGATTTGAACAGCTAAGCGCAGAGGAAAAACTTGCCTATTTTGATAAAGTATTTAATATAACACTCGACATAACCCGCTCTAATATCTTTGAATACAACCCAAAAACTGATCAGATTATCCTTCATGGGAATCTTGCGGCAAAATATAATCTCCCAAGCATTATAAGGGGGGGACCTGTGGCTTTTATCGATAATAATATTATAGATCCACGTGACAAAGATGAGTTTCTTCTGCTGTTTGACAGGATAAAAAACGGAGAATCTTTAGTTGAGCAGAATTTCACAGTAGTTTTTGGCGAGAAGCCAATAACTATAAATATTCACCTTGTAAATATCTACGATAATGATGGAAATCCCATCTATGCAATAGGTACTCTAAATAGCGAGAATGAATGGTTTTGGTTTTTACGCGAGAACAAGTATGCTAGAAACCTTATTATCGACAGAGAGCTTATCTGTGAGGCAAATATTACAACCGATAAAATAATCCATGCAAAGGATATATTAAACAGATCTTTTAAACGTGGCAGTGGGTTTAAAACATTTGTGCGCGCCCTTGCAAAAAACACCTCTTCACCAGAACATACAAAAACTATAATAGATAACCTTGATATAAATAATATATCAAGCAAGTTTGAAAATGACATACGCAGGTTTTCATTTAGATTTAAAGGATGTAACGACAAAGGATGCAGTGACACAACTTGGCTTGAATCAACCGTTCAGATATTTAAAACCCACAACAGTGATAACCTTATAATTCGTATTTATAATCGAGATATTACCGAACTTGTTTTGATTGGTGATGAAGCTCATTATGTAAACGAGCTTTATTCAAGCGCATTACAAAACGGAAAAGCCGCTGCGCACGAGATAAATTTTACAAAAGATAAATTCACACGAATTGATAAAGACTGGTTTTCTCTACATAACATCTCACCGTCCTCAAGTTATAGCGAGATGCTGCTAGAATTCACAAAAAAACACATTCTACCCGAAGATATGGTTGCCTTCCTTGATATCTTCAACCAAAAAAAGATCCTTTTTGATTTTTCATATCGAAAACACATGCACAGCTGCAACTTCAGGCAGTATTTCCCGGGTGGTAAATACCGGTGGCAAAACTGTAAGATATATACCTATCTTGACCCACAGAGTTTTGAAGTTCGCGGTTTCATATCATTTGAAGACAAACATTACGATGTAGAGTCTGAAATCATCTTTAAATATGGTGATGAGCGTGATATTCTGACTGGCAGTTACAAAAAAGAGGCTTTTATCAGAGAAACTAACAGCTTCCTTAGTGAAATACAAAACAAAGGCAAACTCCATGGCATTATCCTTCTAGATCTTGATGATTTCGATCGAGTTAACAGCACATTCGGCAGAGAGTATGGCGATAATGTTCTTGCAAATGTATCAAGTATAATAAAAAAATCGTTTAGACATTCAGATATCATCGGTAGAATTTCAGGAGATACTTTTTGCATCTTAACCAAAGATATTATGAGTCGAGACAGACTGCTATCGAAAGCAGATGAGATATGCAAAAAATTAAGCCTTGTTTACACCGAAGGGATGCGTACAGTTGCTATTTCTGCAAGTGTTGGAATTGCATTTTCAGATGATAAGTCAAACTGCGAAAAGCTGCTTGAGATGGCACAGGACGCTATGTTTACCGTTAAAAAAGCAGGAAAAAACAGCTATTCTGTCTATCTCTCGTAGTTTTAAATTAATCACACTAATAAATATTGGCAAGGCAGCTTTTTTGGCTACCTTGCCTTTTTTGTTATCACAAAAATTATTGCAAACAAAAACCACACCCTTAATCATAATATGACTTTCGCATACTACGAATTTTAAGTGTGGCTTTATTTGTAATCAACTAACAACTATTTATTTAACTATTTCGCCTCTTTGGGTCATTGTTGCCGCTGCGGCATTTGACTCGTCGGTATCTACATGCATAGCTGTTGCAAAGTTCTCATTAACTCGAACAACAACATCATCATAAATAAGCGCTCTGCCCTCAGTTGAAACTCGAACCTTAACTATCTCTTTATCAGCTACACCGAGCTTCACAGCATCTTCTGGTGTTGTGTGTATATGGCGTTTTGCAGCAATAACACCCTCAGGAATTACAACCTCTCCAGCTGGTCCAATAAGCTTACATCCGCCGCTGTTTGCAACATCGCCGCTCTCACGGATAGGTGCATTAACACCTAGCATACGAGCATCAGTTAGCGAGATTTCAACCTGTGTTGCAGGTCTTGTAGGTCCGAGTATTATAACATTTGGAATGCTTTTTTTAGACCCTTCTATTGTAACCCTCTCTTCACATGCATATTGTCCAGGCTGTGATAAGTCTTTCTTCGGTGTTAGCTTCGCTCCCTCACCGAAAAGGGTTTTGAGGTCACCCTCAGATAGATGCACATGACGTGCAGATGTTTCAACGATAAAATCCATTTTAACTCCTCCTAAGTATATTACCATCCAAATTAGATGGACTAAAAGCTACAGTAATAGTGAAACGTTTTAACAAAATCATTTTCATGATAATTTCTAAGTCACTACCACCATACTGCATTTGCAGTCGTATATATAATAATATACTACCAGAGCATTTTTTTCAATATATATTTTGCTTTTTAGCTGTATTTTAACACTTTTTTTACAGACTTTGCGAGATAATATGCAGCGATATATTTTAAAATGTCGAATGGTATATACGGAACCGCTACTGTTATAATAGCTGTTCTTATATCTGTCCCTAGCGAATAGCTAAACCAAACTGTTCCAAGGGTATAACAAACTAGAGTTGAAACTGTAAGAGCTGCTATATGCAAGCTAAGTTTATCCTTCTTCACTATACTAGAAACAACAAAAGCCATAATCGGATAAGCTATAATAAATCCACCAGTGGGACCTAGCAGTTTCCCTACCCCTGAGCCAAATCCTGCAAATACAGGAAGCCCTACAACACCGAGCAGAATATAAATGGCAATCGCAGTTACTGCTTGATTTCTATCGAGGGTTAACGCAATAAAATATATCGCGAATATTGATAGTGAAAACGGAACAATTCCAGTTGGTATTGCTATCTGTGAGCAGATAATCATTATAGCTGTAAACAGTGCTGTTTGGGTTATTTTTCTTGTACTCATAATTTCATCCCCCTTAATTCTTCTGAAATTATAGTACAAAAACAACCTATTGTCAACCTTTATATTTCACCACGGTGACAATATCGTTATCTTTAAATCGAATTTCAATTGTTGAAATATCATCTCTTGATAATAAGGTGTTTGCTATTTTTGTTTCAACCTCTTCTTTAAAATATCTATCTACCGCTCTTGCTCCAAACCTGTTATCAAATGTTTTTTTCGCTATATCAGCTATCTCCTCAAATGTATACAAAAGCTCAATTCCTCTTTCATAAAGCCGCTCTTTTAGCTCCTCAAATCTATTACCCACTATTTTCTCTATATCGGATAGTAAAAGGTCGTTAAACGAGATTATTTTATCAACCCTATTTAGAAATTCAAGGCTAAATTTTTCAGAGAGCGCCGCAGTGCTTGATAGTTTTTCATCTTCTAAGAAACCAAGCTGTCTTTTTGAGTTTTTAGAAGTTATATTTGAAGTGAAAATAATAATTGTGTTTCTAAAACTCACCATCCGCCCAGTGCTATCTGTTGTCTGCCCATAGTCCATTATTTGAAGAAGCAGATTATAAACTGAATCGTTTGCTTTTTCTATCTCGTCAAAAAGCACTATTGAAAACGGCTTGTTTTTAACAGCATCGGTGAGTTTGCCTCCCTCACCATATCCAACGTATCCTGGTGGTGACCCTATGAGTGCACTTGTGCTGTGCGCCTCTGAATAGTTTGACATATCAAGCCTTATTAGAGAATTTTCAAAGAAAAGCTCTTCTGCTAAAAGCGAGGCGAGGTAGGTTTTTCCAGTCCCTGAACTTCCAGCAAAGAAAAACACCGCGAGTGGCTTATCTTTATTCTTAATTCCTGCGCTGTTAATCATCATCGAGTCTACTACTGCATCTACTGCGACATCCTGCCCTATGATTTTGCTTTTTATCCGCTCTTTTATCGATTTATAATCGGAGAGGTTTCCTGTTCGTATCTTCTCTATCGGTACCTTGCTCATTGAGCTCAAAGCTTTCAAAACATCTTGCTCTGAAAGTTTTCCTCCTCCGCGCTGTTTTGAAGTTGCCGCCGCTTCATCGAGCAAATCTATTGCAACATCTGGCAAAAATCTTGCGTAAATATACATTTTAGATAACTTTACGATACTTTTCAATAAATCATCTTCTATTGTAATATTGTGGTGGCGCTCAAACTGCTCCTTTATATTAAGGAGCATACTGTATGCATCGTCGATTGTTGGCTCATTGACGTAAACCGGCTGAAATCTGCGCTCAAACGCCGGATCCTGTTCAATTTTTTTATATTCAGATATAGTTGTTGCACCTATTACTTTAATTTCGTTTCTCGACAAAACTTCTTTTAGTAGATTAGCAGCATCAATAGCTCCTTCAGCACTCCCAGCACCGCGCAAATTATGGATTTCATCGACAAAGAGGATAGTGTCTTTAGTGGACTTTAAGTCATTTATAATCCCGTTTATCCGCTCTTCAAAATCCCCTCGATACTTTGTGCCAGCGAGTAGTGCCGCAGTATTTAGAGATAGTATTTTATAGTTTCGAAGCTCGTTATCTGTTTTTATCTTATATGCGAGAGACTCGACAATTGCAGTCTTCCCAACTCCTGGTTCCCCTATAAGGCACGGGTTACTCTTTGTCTTTCGACGCAGGATATTTTGTATCCTCTCTATCTCAAAATCTCTTCCGACCAAATTGTTATTATCATTTTGCTTTGATAGATTTTTTGTGAACTTTGAGAGATATTTCCAGCTTCCCTCTTCACTGCTTGCAGAGAGATTAAAATTCAAGATTAGTGAGAGCTCATCTGCAATTTTCAGAACATTTTCACAGCAAGCCGCAAGAATAATTGCTCCCTCACACTCACTTTCCTTGATAATACCAAGTAGAAGATGGGCTGTTGTGAGTGAATCGTTTTCAAATGCATTTAAAAACTCACACCCATTTGCCAAAACCTTCTCAAAAGACTTTGTTCGTATATTGTCCGTCGCAGATGTTTTTTTCATATCCACATCTATCTTCTTTTTTATATCGCTATAATTTACCGAATTGTTTAGAAGCACCTTTCTCGCTATGTTATCAGGCACCTCTGCTATTGCCGCTAAAAGATGCGATGTTCGAACAAACCCCTCGTTTTGTGATAGCTCTTTTGCTCTTTCAATTACTTTCTGCGCTGTTTCACTATAAATAATCATATTATCACCCTCACAAACTACTATGCGAGAGGATATGAAAATAACACCCTTAAATGTTATTTATACATGATAATTCGCACTGCCACAGCTTATATAAATCCGCCAATTTAAAACTATTGCATTGCTTTGCTATCTACGATATCTTTATTATTTATAGACATATACCTAACATATTTGATATAATCAAAAAAATAGTGAATTTGGGGGTATTTATGAACTTTCAAACAAGCAGGTGCAATATTCGAAGATTTAAAGAAGATGACATACGCAGCTTTATGTTATATCGCAACGATTTACAGTGGATGATATATCAAGGCTTTAAAGACAAAACATATAATGAATATAAAGAGATATTGCTATCTGTGCGCAACATTGATGATGGTACGCAACTTGCAATAGCTTGCAGAGATACAGATGCGCTAATTGGAGATATCTATCTGCAATTAGAAGGAGATATCTGCTATATTGGGTACACAATCACCCCGAAAAAAACTCGTCAGGGGTATGCTTTTGAGGTTGTCTCTGCAGCTATTTCTAACTTAGCAAAACAAGGTGTCAAAACCATTAAAGCAGGTGTACTCCCACAAAACACAGCATCTGTTAATCTTTTAAAGAAATTATCATTCGTTTACGAATGTTGTGATGATGGAGATGATATCTATACGCTTAATGTAAAAGAGCACTTGAAAAGAAATAAACTATAAAATCTTAATTTATATTAAAAGCTAGCTAAACACAACAAAACTGCAAATGTTGCTCATTATATAATCATAATTATATGGTGAACATCTACTTGCAGTTTTGTTTTTTATTAAACATCGGACTAAACTAT
>CAYJGP010000067.1:0-10700 GCA_964369435.1 uncultured Oscillospiraceae bacterium
ATCCTTTGTTCATGCACAGATAAAAATAGATGGTGTTATGACCTTCTTTATCGGCCTTGATGACTGCACAAAAACAAGAGTTTGGACCGAACGCGAAATAAACAGTTTACAATATATTGGAAAACTTCTATCGATTATCCTTCAAGGAACCCATCTTCGCGAAGAGGTGGATACTCTAGCGGAGTCTTATAAAAATTCATCATTTATCTTAAACACAAGCGAAGATATCGTCTATGTTTCAGATATTGATAGCTATGACATTCTATATCTAAACCAAGCGACGAAAAATTTAATCGGCATAACCTCAGATGAACAGTTTTGGGGCAAGAAGTGTTATAGTCTTTTACAGGGAAAAGATGCGCCTTGTGAGTTTTGCACAAACCATCTCCTCACCCTCGACGATGTTTACGAATGGTCTTATTACAACCCTATGCTCGGCAAATCATTCCTACTAAAGGATAGGTTAATTCCTTTTGAGGGAAGGGTTGCAAGGCTTGAAATAGCAACCGATATAACAAGAGTTCTCTCACTTGAAGAAGAGCTTCACGAGCGGCTTATTGATGAGAAGTTTATCTCGAGCTGTGTTGAGCTTTTGCATTCTGACAAAGAGCCTGATATTTCTATTAACATGCTTCTTCAAGCAGTTTCCGAATATTACGATGCTGATCGAAGCTATATTTTTGAGATGTCGGAGGACGGTGAATTTGTAAGTAACACCTATGAATTTGCAAACGATGAAACGCTAAAAAACAAAGACAAGATGCAAAATATTCCGACAGACTTTCTCTCTTATGTATTTGAAGCTTTCAAAGATAAAAATTCATTTTATTTATCTATGGAAGATATTGATATCAGCGATAACAAAGAAAAGCAAGAAGTCGTGCAGATGCGCAACTTAGATAGCTATTTGATGAGCTCAATTTTCGTTGAGAACGGCGAAGTTACAGGATTCGTTGGTGTTGATAACCCAAAGACCAATATAAAGAAAATAGAAACCATGCGCTCTGTAGCAAAGTTTATTGCAAGCTTTCTCGATCAAACTAAATTGATAAGCTCACTTAACAAACTCAGCTACTACGATACCCTGACAGGTGCTAAAAACAGACATAACTACAACCGAGCGTTAAAACAGGTTAACAAAAAAGTAATTGAGAGTCTTGGAGTTGTTTATGTAGATATAATAAAGCTTCGTGCTATAAACGATGCTAAGGGCGTTCTTTTTGGCGATGAAGTTATCATCAAACTATCAAATATCTTAAGGGATATTTTTGGAGCAGATGTTTATAGGGTCGGTGGTGATGAGTTTGTAGTTCTAAAAGAGAATGTTACCGAAAATGATTTTGAAAACAACATTTTAGCATTAAAGAAAGCCCTCAAATCCGAAAGTGAATTTGATGCTTCTGTTGGCTATACATGGAACAAAAACTTCAATGTAAACTCAGATAAATACGATAATCTACTCGCCGGAGAAAAATATTCGCAAATTCTTGCAAAAAACCTCGATATGGAGATAGTTGATGATAAGTTTGTTGTCTATTTGCAACCACAAGTAACACTTGCAACAGGTGTGGTTGAGAGTGCTGAAGCGCTAATTCGAAGATATGATGCAAACGGTACTCTTCAACCGCCAAACCTATTTATACCGTTTTATGAAAAAGAAGGAATTATCTCAAAGATTGATATTTTCGTATTAGAAACAATCTGCAAAACCCTAAAATCATGGATAGATGAAGGAAAGGATACCATAGAATGTATCGCTGTCAACTGTTCTAGGATGACGATAGCAGAAGAGGATATCGTCTCGAGGTTTAGTGCTATCTGTGATAAGTATGGAATTGCGCACAACCGAATAGTTGTTGAGATAACTGAAACTATAAACGGAATAAGCGAGAGTGTTCTCGCTGGAATTATCAAAGACTTCTCTGATGCTGGATTTTTAATTTCGCTTGATGACTTCGGGTGCGGATATTCAAATCTAACATCACTTATCGTATCTGATTTCGATGAGGTTAAAATCGATATGCGCATTATTAGCGATATAGAGCACGATGACAAATCAAGGGCACTTACCGAAGTTGCAATAACCCTTTGCAACAAGCTAAACAACCTATGCTCAATCGCTGAAGGAGTTGAAGACTCTACCCAAAGAGATATACTTCGAGAGATGGGATGTATTAAAGGGCAAGGCTATTTCTTTGACCGCCCAATGGCTATTGATGATTTCTCGAAAAAATATATTTTCGGTGGGCATACGTTTTTGTAGTAAATGTTTATTGCATGCAGATGTTTACATACCCTGATTTAACAGTTTATTTAAGTTTTAAAAAGAAAAGTCTATGTGAAAATATCTTCACATAGACTTTTTTGCTATTATTTATATCTGCGCACTATTTTCATGACCTCAGAAATAAACTCATCTTCGCTTTTATCGTTTGAGATTATAATAGCGCCATTTTTTTCGTAAAACTCTCTCGCTTTTTGATTATCTATTCGCACAGTTGCTGCATTTTCATCAATACCATCTCGCAGCATAGCTCTTTTTATCAAAATCTCTCTTTTAGCAACTACCGCAAAAATCTCATTGCAGTTTAAATCAACACCGCACTCATATAGCAATGGTATATCAAGCACAATTTTTTCCGATAAATCAATCAGTCTCTTTATCTCATCATCGACTTTCCTATGGGTAATCTCACCGAGTTTTGCAAGCTTTGCTTTATCGTTAAAAACAATCTTTGCGAGTTTTTTTCTATCGACACTTTCATCTGTAAAAATATCATCTCCAAAAGCTTTCTTAAACTCTTCATTATAAGTACCGCTATTTAACAGAGAATGATAGATTTCATCAGCATTTATATGGGTAAAACCAAACCTCTCAAAAACCTTGCAGAATGTTGATTTTCCGCCATTTGAAGGCCCTGTTACGCCTATAATAATTTTAGACATATATCACCTCAAAAGATACAGCACGCAACAACCTGTTTTTAATAGCAAGTCCGATACCCTCATCATTTGAAATTCTAATATACCCCTTTAAAACACAAAGCTCATCAAGTGTTCTAAGTGAGGTATACAGTCTTTTTGCTATCTCAAAATTATCACTTTTATCTCCAAGGTCTATCGTTTTGCAGTTTAGCTTTTCAATATCTGATGTAAAGCAGATAGCTGCTATATCTTCACTTTGCCTATTTATAAACTCTATAAACCTCTCATCACTACCGCTTATTGCAATAAGTGGTGTTTTCGGACTATAATGCTTATACAAAACACCAGGCGAGCGAACAATTTCACCCTCTTTTGGTTTTTTCACAACCGCTCTGTCAACTATAACCTCGCCTATAACCTCTTCTATCTCTTCTTTTGTAACTCTGCCAGGTCTTAGAATTCGAGGCGGATCGGTTAGAAGGGTTAAAACCGTTGATTCAACACCAATATCACAGTCACCGCCATCCACTATGAATGGCACTTTGTTATTTAAATCATCTATTACATCTACTACTCGAGTGGGACTTGGTCTTCCGCTTATATTTGCAGATGGTGCTGCAATAGCACATCCACTCTTTTCAATTATCGATAGAGCTATTTTATCAGCCGGTATCCGCACCCCTATCGAATCAAGTCCTCCGCTAGTAACGAGCGGTACACTATCACTTTTTTTGCAGATTATAGTTAGTGGTCCCGGCCAAAATTTCCCCGCCAGCTTATATGCATTTTTCGGAATATCCACCCACAATTTTTTCGCATCCTCAATATCTGCAATATGCACTATTAAAGGATTATCTGCAGGACGTCCCTTAACATTAAAAATCTCATTTACCGCATTTTCAGATAGAGCATTCGCACCAAGACCGTAAACAGTTTCAGTGGGAATAGCAACAACATCACCGCTTGCAATAGCTTTGGCAGCTGTTTCTATATCATTTTTATCTTCACCGTTCAAAACTATGGTTTTCAAACTTATTCTCCCGACGCTTTGAGTTTTTCCGCTTGATCTGCTGTTATTAGCGCTTCAAAAGTCTCGCTAAGATCACCATTTAGTATCGCTTCAAGCTTATATAATGTAAGTCCTATTCTATGGTCTGTCATTCGACCTTGCGGATAGTTATAGGTTCTAATCCTCTCACTTCTATCCCCAGTTCCTACCTGAGCTTTTCGCTCACTTGCAATTTCAGCTTCTTGCTCGCGAACCGACTGTTCATAAAGCCTTGCGCGAAGCACTTTCATAGCTTTTTCTTTGTTTTTGTGCTGACTGCGCTCATCTTGACATTCAACAACAAGACCAGTTGGCATATGGGTAATTCTAATCGCCGACTCGGTTTTATTGACATGCTGACCACCAGCTCCACCAGCTCTATAGGTATCTATCTGCAAATCGGTTGGATTAATCGATACTTCAACCTCTTCAACCTCTGGCAGTACCGCAACAGTTACAGTTGATGTGTGGATACGGCCTGATGTTTCGGTTTCAGGAACACGCTGAACACGATGCACTCCACTCTCAAACTTAAGCTTTGAGTAAACTCCCTCGCCTTCAATTGAAAAACTTATCTCTTTATATCCGCCAAGGCCAGTTGGATTTTCAGATAAAACTTCTGTTTTAAATCCATTTTGATCGGCGTACATGCTATACATTCTAAATAGAGAATTTGCAAATAGCGCCGCCTCTTCACCGCCAGCACCTCCGCGTATCTCAACTATAACAGAGCGCTCATCATTTACATCTTTAGGGAGTAGAAGAATTTTTAGCTCCTCCTCAAAACGCTCCATATTTTCTTTTGAATCCTCATATTGCAGCTGTACCATCTCTTTGAATTCTTTGTCCATACCGCCGTTATCAAGAAGTTCTTTTGCTTCATCAAAGTCACCTTTAGCTGTTTCAAACTCGATAAACTTTGAAACTATAGGAGTTAGCTGCTTGTGCTCACGCATAAGCGATTTATATCTCTCCTGATCATTTATAACCGACATATCGGTAAGCAACTCGTTTATCTCTTCAAAGCGCTCTTTTACCGCTGATAATTTATCAATCACCTTTAATCACCTATTACCTTTTTAATCTTTTTTTCTATTTTATTTCTTGGCACCATAATCATATGTCCACATTTTGTGCATTTGATTTTAAAGTCCATACCGATGCGCAAAACAAGAAACTCATTTGATCCACATGGGTGATCTTTTTTAACGATAATCCTATCTCCCACCTTGATATCCACAAAATTCCCCACCTTATAAAACATTTCTATAAAATTTTATCACAAAACAATCTTTATATCAATAATAATATACCCTTGTCAGTGCATATAATTGTAGAAATATTTAAAGATGGGGGTTTTAAATTTGATTAATCAATTTCCCGAAGGAATTCTATGGAAAAGCAGTGAAAACAGAGAGAATATAGAAACTATCGAGGCAATAGTAAATTCATTCGTAAATAAAAAGACTATCGAGGTTATGGCGGTCCGTTGCGACTCTTCACACAATATTATAGTAGATTTCGGACATGTTTGCGGTGTTATACCAAAAAACGAAGCAGTATACTCACCTTTTGAGCGAGTTAAAGATATAGCTATAATTAGCAAAGTTGGTAAACCAGTTATAGCGAAAATCACCTCTGTGAACTTTTCAGGAAACGAGCCTGAAATAACCCTTTCACGAAAAGCTGTTCAAAAAGAATTCTATGATTTTTTCCTTATGAATCGCAAAGTTGGAAACGTTATTATCGGCAGGATAACACATATTGATAATTTTGGCTGTTTTGTCGATATAGGTTGTGGAATTATTTCACTACTTCCGATAGATATGATTTCTGTTTCGAGAATTGAGAATCCAAAAGATAGATTTTACGTAGGCCAAACTATAAAAGCAGTCATAAAAAATATGGACGATGGGAAAATACTGCTATCACATAAAGAGCTACTTGGTAGCTGGGAACAAAATGCCGCGCTATATTCTATAGGCGAAACGGTCTTTGGTGTTGTGCGCACTATTAAAGACTATGGAATTTTCGTTGAGCTAACTCCAAATCTAGCAGGGCTTGCTGAATATCGAGATGATGTATCGGTTGGTGACTGTGTTTCTGTTTATATAAAGAATATCATTCCCGATAAGATGAAGGTAAAGCTTGTTATAATATCTAAAAGCGAGCAAAATGAGCCGATGCGAAAACTAAACTACTTCGAAGAAAAAAGACATATCGACAGCTTTATCTATTCACCGTCAAATTCTTCCAAAAAGGTTGTTACCTATTTCTAAAAATAAGTTTATATGTTAATATAAAGGTATGAAAAAGAAAGTATGCATAAAATTTATCATTTCGTTTAGCTTAATCTTAATTTCATACCTTTTAATTCTTGCTGCAGATAAAATAGATGGGTTTGCAGCTTTTTGGGTTGCGCACATATATCCTATATTTGCGGCAGTAGTTGGGTTTATCCCATCGCTTCTGCCAATTTCTGTGACGGAAATTTCTATTTTTGCATTCTTCTTGCTCCTTATACCCTTTTGTATTTACAAACTAATTAAAATTAAACGCACAAAGATACTAAACTATATAGCAACAACCACCCTTGTAGTTGTCTGTGGATTCTTCTTATATACAATACTACTCGGTATTAACTATTACCGAGAAACATTTGCCGACTATACAGATACCGTACCCGCCGAAGGTTATGGCGCAGAAGAGCTTTACACTCTATCAGAATATCTCGCAAGCGAGAGCGAAAAATATGCAGGACTCATTTCAAAGGATTTTCAAAATGTTATGATACTCTCGAAAAGCGATAACGAAACGCTCGATAATGCATACAACTATTTCAAAGATTTTTCAGAGGAATACGACTTTTTAAGTGTTGGTATTGTTCCTCCAAAGTCAGTTATGCTCTCTGTTGGTATGAGCTACTGGGACATAACCGGTATATTTTTCCCGTTTTTTGCAGAACCAAACGTCAATACCGATGTGCCCGATTTTGTCATCCCCTTCACTGCTATGCATGAGCTTGTACATGGAGCTGGATTTATGAATGAGAGTGAAGCGAACTTTGTAGCTTTTCTAGCCTGTATATCTACAGATGATACCGATTTTCTTTATAGCGGATATTTAAATGCACTTCGATATAGCTTAAACGCACTCTATAAAGCAGACCCAGAACTACATGCCGAAATTTATAACTCACTCTCATTTGAGATAATAACAGATCTTGCATACAACAGTTACTACTGGAGCCAGTTTGATACAGTTATAGCAGAGGTTTCAAACAATTTAAACGACAACTTTTTAAAAGCAAATAACCAACAAGATGGGATAATAAGCTATGGTAGGATGACCGATCTGCTTGTTTCATATTATGAGAATGAAATTGAAAATTAAATGATATCTTCTGTTTCACAGCTATCATCCGGTAACTTTTCAAAATTTATTTAAAAGTTTAGCTCATCTATTACCTAACAATCCACTGTATTTTCAGATTAATCAATCCAAAACTATCTATCTGCAAAATAAAAAGACTTAACCGCTTAAGTTTTACCTCTGAGCAGTTAAGTCTTCTTTTTATGCTTTAATTTTATCTATTCATTATCCTGTAGAGCATCATACCCCTGCTCGCCAGTGCGAACTTTGATAACATTCTCAACATCATAGATAAATATCTTTCCATCTCCGATGTTTCCTGTGTATAATGCTTTTCTAGTAGCATCTACAACAGTTTGCACAGGAACTTTGCTCACAACAACTTCTACTTTTATCTTAGGTAGTAGTGTTGTTTCAAGTGGCACACCACGATATAGCTCAGTAGCACCTTTCTGAATTCCGCAGCCAAGCACCTCAGTTACAGTCATACCTGTTATTTCAATGCTATCAAGCGCTGATTTAAGAAGTTCAAATCTGTTTCGTTTTGTAAGGATTACAATTTTTGTCATCTTAGCGCCTTTTTGTGAGTTGTCAACAACTGGTACCGCAGCATCAATTTCTGTCACTGCAAGCTCTGCTTCAATTTCAGGTTTAGTTGTGAAGTTTGCACCGTGAGTAACTGGTGCAAAGTCTGCATAGCTGCTTACTAATCCATGCTCTTCTATGTCAAGTCCTGCCTGCTCTTCTGCTTTTGTTACTCTTAATCCTATTGTCTTTTTAAGGACTGTAAATACTATTGTCATTGTAACTGCGACCCAAGCAATAACCGCTGCTACTCCTATAGTTTGCACTATTATATAGTCAAATCCGCCGCCATATAGAGCACCGCCATCAAGGGCAAATACACCAACTAAGATCGTACCAACTGCGCCGCACATTCCATGAACACCAACAGCACCAACAGGATCATCTATCTTGAGTATCTTCTCGACAAACTCTATTCCAAATACCACTACAAATGCTGCAATCAAACCGATAAAGAACGCTCCCATAGGTGAAACAACATCACATCCAGCTGTTATAGCTACAAGTCCTGCGAGCGCACCGTTGAGTGTCATTGAAACGTCTGGCTTTTTATAACGAATCCATGTTATAACCATAACTGCTGCCGCCGCTGCTGCTGCCGCTATGTTTGTTGTCATGAATATGTTTGAAGCCGATTCTATCGCGCCATCTGTCATTGAAACTGTTGAGCCTCCGTTGAATCCAAACCAACAGAACCATAGGATAAATACACCGAGTGCGCCAAGAGTTAAGCTATGACCAGGGATTGCTCGAACCTTTCCGCTCTTGCTGTATTTTCCAATACGTGGTCCAATAGTTTTAGCTCCAACAAGTGCCGCTACACCACCTACCATATGGACTGCAGTCGATCCTGCAAAATCGTGGAAGCCCATCTGTGATAGCCAGCCGCCGCCCCATATCCAGTGGCCTGAAATCGGATATACAACAGCACTGATTATAATACTATAAATACAATAGGTTGAGAATTTTGTCCTCTCTGCCATCGCTCCTGATACAATAGTCGCCGCTGTTGCACAGAAAACTGTTTGGAAAATTACAAATGCCGCCGATGGTATTGATGAACTATAATCTCCACTTATGAAAAAGTCAAGCCCACCTATGAAAGCACCATCGCCACCAAACATAAGTCCAAACCCTATAAACCAAAACATTATGCTACCGAGCGAGAAGTCCATAAGGTTTTTCATTATGATATTGCCGGCATTCTTCGCCCTCGTGAACCCCGTCTCTACCATTGCAAATCCTGCCTGCATAAAGAATACAAGCGCAGCTCCAAGTAACGTCCAAATTGTGTCTACTGCTGAAAACATATTAATACCTCCTAAAAAATTTGGCGTGTAACACTTTGAGGGTCATTCAAAGTGTTACACGCCGTTGTGCAAAAATAAATGAAAAAAGTTATTTCATTATTTTATTAATTAATCAACACTGTATAGAAGTTCTGAGTAGTATGGGAAATACCAGTGTTTTTTAGCTATAATTGTCTCAAGTTCATCCACTGCAAGTCTTATTTCATTCATACCGCCTACTATTTTATTGCGATAGAATTTAGCATGATCTAAGGTATCCTCAATCGATTTTACTTCAAGTAGATTAATTGATAGTTTATCTGTGTTTTCTATAAGCGAAGCTGTTAAGCTTGAAAGTTTAGCTATTAGTGCCTTCTCAGCCACTGTGCTAAAACCTGCACTTTCTTTCGCTGTGTATAGTTGCATAAGCTCATTTTGATATGCATAGGAAGAATGAGTTATGAATTTGTTTACTAAATCAACCATTGTAAGCGCTTCTATATGAACGGTTTTACAGTAGTTTTCCATTAGAATTTCATATCTTGAGATAATCTCAGTTTCAGTGAAAACCCCTTGCCCTACAAACATATCGATATTCTTTTTATCGATAAATCTCGGCAGTGCATCGACTGTTGTCATAAGATTTGAAAGGCCTCTGCGTTTTGCTTCTTCTACCCATTCATCTGAGTAGTTGTTTCCATTAAATATTATTCTATCGTGCTCTTTTATAGTTTTTGCGATAAGATCTTTGAGCGCCGTATTGAAATCCTTTGCACCTTCAAGAGTATCTGCAAAGCCTTCAAGAATTTTTGCAACCGCTGAATTAAGCACTATATTAGGTCCCGATATCGAAAACGCTGAACCAAGCATTCTAAACTCAAACTTATTCCCTGTAAAGGCAAACGGAGATGTTCTGTTTCTATCGGTAGTATCTCTTCTAAAATGCGGTAGAACAGTCGCTCCTATCTGCATATCAATTTTGCCCTTATCGGTATATTCATTTCCGCCTTTAAGCGCTTCTAGAATATCTGTTAGCTCATCGCCAAGGAAGATAGAAACTATTGCTGGCGGCGCTTCGTTTGCACCAAGTCTATGGTCATTTCCAGCTGAAGCTACCGAAATACGAAGCATATCTTGATAGATGTCAACAGCTTTTACAACCGCTGAGAGGAATAGCAAAAACTGCGCATTCTCATGTGGGGTATCTCCAGGCTCTAATAGATTTATCCCTGTATCAGTTGAAATCGACCAGTTGTTGTGCTTACCGCTGCCGTTAACCCCAGCAAAAGGTTTTTCATGAAGCAAACAGACAAGGCCGTGCTTATTTGCAATGCTTTTCATAAGCTCCATAGTCAGCTGGTTGTGGTCTGTAGCTATATTTGTTGTTGTGAATATCGGTGCAAACTCATGCTGAGCAGGTGCTACTTCGTTGTGCTTTGACTTTGCTAAAATCCCAAGTTTCCAAAGTTCTTCATCGAGCT
>CAYJGP010000068.1:0-3510 GCA_964369435.1 uncultured Oscillospiraceae bacterium
TGTTTCAAATACCGAAATCGATACAGGCGGTGTTGTTGGCTTTGCAAGAAACTCATCTATAACAAACTGCACCGTTTCTGGTGATATCACAGGGGATGAGTATACCGGCGGAATAGTTGGAAGAGTTGATCTCAACTCAACTATAGATAGCTGTACAAATAACGCAACAGTTACCGCAATAGATAGACGAGGATATTATGATGGTGGATATTACATAAACTATGAATATGTCGACGATATCTATGCAGGTGGAATCGTCGGACATCTCGACTATATCGAGTCGTATGAACTAAACAACACAGGAATAGAAGAGAGAGGATCAACCGTTTCAAACTGCGTAAATAATGGTATTATAACAGCAGAGGTCGGCGGCGGTCAGCAAAATGGAATAAACAGCAGCTCGAATGCCGGCGGAATAGTCGGTTTACAGAGAAAAGGCTTTATTTTAAACTGCACAAACAATGCAAATGTACTTGCAAAAGTTGATAGTAATGCCGTCACGCCGAATGTAAATGCAGGCGGAATCGTTGGCTTTTCAACTCTGCCGTATATCGATGGGTGCACAAATAACGGATATGTTCACGCTTATCCACGCAGCGATACCACAGATGGCGGAAATGCCGCTGCGGGCGGTATAGTAGGCTATGATAGAGCAGAGAACTATACCCTCGGTGGAATTATTAAAAACTGCGAGAACACCGCACGAGTTGAAACAGATTCCGCATTTGTAACAGCTACAGGTGGAATAGTTGGCGGGACTGCCTCGACTATTGAGAACTGCAAAAACTCAGGTATTGTTTATGGCGATACCTCAAACAGAAGTGGTAGTTATGAGATACACGGCTATGCTGGCGGTATTGCTGGCGAATCAACTGGGAGCATAAACTCCTGCTATAACACAGGTGATATAACGAACTGGGGATTTGCTTCAAACGGCACGACTACCCAGTCAGCAATGCATATTAAAACAGGCGGCATCGTTGGCGATCTATTAAACGCCGTCGTAACAAACTGCTATAGCACAGGAAATATCATAGCCGGAAACTATCAGCCTGGTACAGTTACACAAGTTGAGGATAATGTATACACTGGTGGAGTTGCTGGTGTTTTGCGAAACACCCTATCATTCACCTCCGCACTATTTAACTCGTATAACACAGGTGTTGTCGATGGGACCGGCTATAACGGCGGCGGTGTAGGTGCTGTTTTCTCAACTAGCTGTATCGTTTCTGGCGTCTACTCTCAGATTAATACCGAAGGACTTCGACCGACCTCCACGACGGTACAGAGAATTGTCTCAAGGGTTATAGGCGGCTCAACAAATAGCTATGGAAACTATACCTGGCGACTTGACGATGCAGATATGCAAGATAAAAGTAGTTTTGCAGGATTTTCATTTGGCGATATCTGGATATATGATAGCGCAACAACCGATTATCTCTACCCCGAGCTTATAAGCTTTACCGATTATATACCAAACCCTGAGTCGACTGTAATAGATGGTGCGCAGACAATCGGAGCTCAAATCCCAACAAAGGGCGAAACGCCATTAGACGCTTCGGGCACAGCACTTCCTATAGGCGCGAAGTTCACTGTTAGCAGTGTTACCTGGAATAGCTCAGATACCACATTTTTAGGCGATACGATCTACACTGCAGATATCACCCTTTTAGCAAATGCTGGGTTTACATTTGGCGATAGTGTTTCTTATTTGGTGAGCGGTAGCAGCGATGTTTCAGAGAAAAGCATCTCCTCCGATAAGACTTCTGTAACACTAACTGTTACCTTTAACAAAACTTCTCCTAAACTTGTACGCAGTATAAGTGTTTACGGTAGTTTCACCACCGAATACTACTGCTTTGAGACGCTAGATTTTACAGGTATTCGAGTAAATGCTTCTTTTGATGATGGCTCGATAGAAGAAATTTTCGAAAATGATTTCGCTATAGATACTCAAAATTTACAGACTACACCGAGTTACATCGGCAATTACAACACTGTGAACGTCTACACAACCCTGCCGACTGTTACAGATACCGATGTTGAAGCGTGGTTTAATGTGCGGATAATGGCAAAAAATGTTACCGCGGATGACTTCTCAGTAGTGTTACCGACAAATCTTATAAGTGACGATACCCCTAAAATTGCTACTGTTGAAGTTTTAAATGAAGATTTGATAGGTGCTATAACTCCAGTTATCTATTACAGCAGCTCCGAAACATTCGACCCTTATGACTGGGAAGCGGATTTCCCGACCAAAACTCCGCCAACAAAGGCTGGTGTTTACTATGTTTATGTTACCTCTTCGCACGATGTCTGGGAGGTCGGATATAATCCATTTAGCTTTGAGGACAATATCGTCCTTGGCAGTTTTACTGTTATGACCGATACTGGCGACCTCGACGATAACGGCACACTCGAACAATCAGACCTTGATAGGCTTATGCTTGGAATAACCGGCGAGAACCCACTTGAACCTTTTATGTCAGGCGATGCGAACGGAGATAGCACTGTAAATGTTATAGATTATCAGATGCTTTATGAGCAGCTTTTGGGATTATAAGTTTTTTGCTTTGCAAGCTTTGCTCCAGACGATATAATCTTATTATTGAACTCTTAAAAAAAGACACTGTTAAACAGTGTCTTTTTGTTATATATCTTATCTACTTGCAAAGCTCTCTATATATGCTGTATGCAGCTGCATTACCGTTTTCATAAGCAAGCTTATACTGCTCTCTCGCCATCCGCAAATCTTTTTTAACTCCAATACCATATCGGTACCGTCTGCCAAGCTCTTCCATCGCCTGATTATCATGATAAGCAGCCACCTTGATAAGCCCAAACGCCTCTTTCGGATTTTTTTTAACTCCTTTGCCCTCGTCATAGCATTTTGCAAGCTTAAAAACCGCCGCACTGCTCCCCTTAACATTTGCTTCGTTATATAGTTTTATCGCCTCTGCATAATCTTTCTCAACACCCCAGCCATAGAAATAGCAGTCGCCAAGATTCGCTGTTGCTTCACAAAAGCCTGCATTATGTCCTGCGCGGTAGATAGCCTCGGCTTTCTTCCAGTTTTGATCGAAGTTCATCCCCAAAACATACTCTCTCCCAAGCCTTAAAACAGCCTCTTCGGTGTAATCGCCATTTTCAATAACTTCGTAATAAAGCAATAGAGCTTTTTTGTTATCAACCGATACTTCAATTCCATTCCAATAGCATCTTGCAAGTCCTGTTAGCGCATCTTTGTTTTTTCTATCTATCTCCACAGCTTCAGAGTACAACTTATAAATCTCGCTATAGTTTTTCTCTTCCACATCCTCCTCCGGAAAACTATCCTTTGCGTATATTTTATAAAGTTCATCTGCACGAGCTATAATATCTTCGATATTACCTCTGCTCTCATTTGCATTCTCACTCGATACCGATTCCGCACCCGCAATCGGCGCTTTGTATACTTCTTGACTAATAACACCAGCTAATGTTTTTGTCTCTGAGTCAATTTTCGCCTCT
>CAYJGP010000068.1:3610-10684 GCA_964369435.1 uncultured Oscillospiraceae bacterium
CGCAACAGGTATAGGCTGCGCTACAGGCTCGGTTATAACCTCCACTGTCGGAATACCGCAGCCATCTTTTAAGCAGCCAGATAGACCTTGTGTTAAGAAAAGTCTATCGTAAAACTCTACCTCGTTTTGGTATCTGTTGTGAAATACAGCTTGAAGACGATTTAGGCGCATCTGCATACCCTTCGGTAGCTCTACCTCTTCAAGGTAGATAAGCAGACGCTCTTTCCCAAGGTCTCGTGCAAAATTCATCTCGTCTTTACAGTTCTCGCTATTTGCCGATTTTTCCGAAATAAACGCTATAAAATAGCCGCAGTTATCTATCTGCTCTGCAATAAACTCGGGCCACTCGGTACCGGGGTCTATCCCCTCATCGTACCAAACCCTATAACCGCTCTCATGCAATGTTTCGATAATTGGAAAAACACGCGCACTGTCTGCATGTGCATAACTTATGAAAATATATGGCTCTTGACCTCTGTATACGCATCTTGCCATATTTTTTCCACTGTTAAATATCTTAAAAGCCAAAACCCTTACCTCCAATTTATTTTTTTACTGTCCTGAAATCTCCTTTAGCTGATCTTGCGCAAATTTGTTACCCGTACCTGCCGCAATTTTATACTGTTCTATCGCCCGTTCCATATTGACAGCGCACCCTCTGCCATATCTATAGCAATTTGCAACCTCTGTCCTTGCATAGGAGCTCCCAAGCTCTGCTGCGTCCCAATAGTAATCAAAGGCTATTTCAAAATCTTGCTCTATTCCGTGTCCAAGCCTGTAACAATCTCCAAGTCTTGCTATTGCAAAACTGCTTTTCTTCTCTGCCGCCATTTTATAAAGCCTTACAGCCTCTTTATAGTTCTGCTCCACACCTCTTCCATTATAATAACTGGTACCGAGATAAGCAGTGGCCACAATATCCCCTTTATCTGAGGCTTTTTTATAATAGCTAGTCGATATTTGATCGTTTTTCTCAACACCATAACCATATTGATAGCAGGTACCCATCGCAGTTAGTGAACCTATACTGCCAAGTTCTATACCTTTTTTATAGTAAGGAATCGCCCTTTTATAGTCTTGTTTTACACCTTTACCATAGTAGTAGCAGTTGCCGATGTTTGTCGCTGCTGCTTTACTGCCCATTAAAAAAGCTATCTTATAAAGCCTTACAGCCTCTTTTATATCCTCTTCACTGCTGCTAACATATAATTCATTTGCAAGTTTGACTAAATCAAAAACGTTATCCGGATCCCCTGATTTTGAAAGACTCTCGATAGTTTCAGCCGGCAGTATATACTCTTCTTGCACTATTCCACCAGCCGGCGTTGCAGTGGCTGGGTTTATCTTTGTGCCACTGCTTGTTGCACTATTACTAACTCCCGCTTTAGTTTGCTCTAAAAGTTTTTTTGCTACATCCATACCTGTGAAATTCACCTTCGAAGCTGTTCCACCATTTGCATTTGAACCAGCCACGTTCGGCACAGATGGTGTGGGAGCACCTTTTGGTAGGGAAGCTTTTGCGGATTCCTCACTTGCCTCTTTTTCATAGCTACAGATTGAAAGTCCTGCTGTTTTAAACACTCTATCGTAGAAAGCTTCTTCTCTATCATATTTGTGGTGAAATACAGCTTGCATGCGATTGAGTCGCATCTGCATACCTGGAGGGAGCTGTACATCTTCGAGATAAACAAGCAGACGCTCTTTTCCGAGGTCTCGCGCAAAATTCATCTCGTCCTTGCAGTTTTCACTGTTTATAGATTTATCTGATATAAATGCTATAAAATATCCGCAACTTGAAATCCGCTCGGCAATAAATTCTGGCCACTCGGTGCCAGGGTCTATTCCCTCGTCGTACCAGACGCGGTATCCGTTTTCATGGAGCGTTTCTATTATTGGAAAAACTCGTGAACTGTCGGCGTGGGCATAGCTTATGAATATGTAAGGGCTGTTTCCTCTATAAACACACCTTTCCATATCTCTGCCACTGTTATAAATTTTAAAACTCATTGACAATTCTCCTTTATCACTATACAACTTTTCCGTCGGATTGAATTTATAGAACCGACTATAGTTATAATCATATCATATCCTAGTTTTTTTTCAACATTCATTTACCTATTCACTAGTTGGTTTTCACTAACAGCTATCGCGCTACTGGCATCTATCTTCATTTTTCTTTCTTTTTCTTCGCTTTTCTCACTCTAGCTCTGCCTTGTGCGCCCACCCCCGCAGAAAACGCACTGTTTGTGCGTTTTGTCGCACTTTAGTGCGACATCGGCGATTATATAATCGCCGATGCGGGGGCGGTGCACTCCATGCTCCTCTCAGCGGTACTAATACTGCCTTTTTAATTTATAAAAATATCCGCTAACCCATTTTGTATTATATATAGTCATACAAAAAAGCAGAAGCACATTTTACTGCTTCTGCCTTTTAACAATTATTTTATTAAATTCTCTTTATCAAATATTAGCTGTATTCAATATAAAGCTAGTGTCTTTCAAATTAAACGTTTGGATCGATATTGCGTGGGCTATATCTATCAACTGCCGCCTCATTCATAACTATCTCAAGTGTAGCTTCATATTCATCGAGCTTTGTTTCAAACTCTTCACTGCGAAGACTAGCAATAATATCTGCTTCTAGAGAATCACGAAGTGTTTCATCTCTATCTAGTGAGTTTTTCTGGAATACATACACTGCATTCTCACCGTAGTAGATCTCAGTTACAAGCTCATCTGCATCGAAAATCGCCTCTACAAGTCCTTCTTCATTTGAAGTATTGTCCGGTTTTATTAGCTTGTATGAATTCTCAGTATCATATTCTGTATAGCTATCTTCAGCTCCGATATAAGCAGCCATATCCTCTGTTGCTTCTACTGCAAGCTCATCGAAATCTTCATCGCCTTGAGCTCTCTCATAATAGCCCTCTGCTATCTCGTTAACTTCATCTTTAGCATCGTCTTCGAGCGGCACATTGTTAATATCTCTGTAGTAGAAGGTCATTACTCTGTACTCAGCGTAGTTTTCCTCGTAGTATTCGGTCTTCTCATCGTCCGAAACAGCTTCTGTTCCATCTTCATAATAAAGCTCTATAAACATCTCATTGAGCTTATATTCAAGCGCAATAAGCTGATAAAGACTCTCGTCACCACAACCGTTTTTATAGTAGTAGTCACCTGTATAGCTCTTTAGGTTTTCAATATCTCTCTCGATTAATGCATCTTCCTCTTCTGTTAGCGCAAGACCCATCTCTTCATACATCATATCAACAGCTATATGTCTTTTAACCGAAGTAAGCGCATTATTTCTTATATAATCCTCAACGCTCTCCTCGCCAATAACACCGTCCCAGATGCTATCTTCCATAACTTGATATCCTGCATTAGTATAGTAATCGAGCATGTAACCGATATAAATACCAGCACCAAGCTCTCTATCACCAACAGATAGAATATTCTCTGTTCCTTCGTTTGTCGAACATCCGACAACTGACAGCGCTAAAACTAACGCTAAAATTGTTGCAATTAATTTTTTAGTCATTTATACTTCCTCCGAAATTTTACTGATAAGCATCAGATATTATATCACATAACCGCTTAGATTACAACGACAAAAGAATTTCACTGACAGTATATAGCGAATTTTTGTCTTTTCTGTGGTCTATTGTGAAGTAAGGCTTTGTTCCAGCATTAAGCATAAATCTACTTCCAAACTTCTTTGCAATAGTCGATAGCCTCTCAAACTCAACCTCAACAAGGTAGAAGATAAGCCTATCTTGCTGTTCAGTTATCTCATAAACACCAAGTTCAATAGCTTTCTTTCTCGCCTGAGCAACTTCGATAAGGCCTAAAACAGCACTCGGTGGATCTCCAAATCTGTCGCAGAGCTCATCTATAAGCTCTGCAGCCTCGCTCTCACTCGAGACAGCCGCCACCTTGCGGTATATATCTATTCTTATTTCCTCTTCTTCAATATAATCCTCTGGGATATGAGCTTCCATCTTTATATCTATTAAGCAATCCTCCGCCGAAACCTTTTTCGGCGCTCCCGAAAGCTCTTCTACCGCCTCATTTAGAAGCTTTAGGTATACATCGTATCCAACCTGCTCAATATGTCCAGACTGGGTAGCACCAAGCAGCGATCCCGCTCCACGAATCTCGAGGTCACGAAGTGCGATTTTAAAACCCGAACCAAACTTTGTAAACTCACGAATTGCATTAAGTCTTTTTGTCGCTATCTCCGAAACGACCCTATCCGGTTTAAATGTGAAATATGCAAACGCACGTCTTCTGCTTCTCCCTATCCTACCACGAAGCTGGTAGAGCTGAGATAGGCCAAATCTGTCGGCATTTTCAACAATTAAGGTATTTGCGTTTGGAATATCAACGCCGGTTTCTATAATTGTAGTACAAACCAAAATATCGCATTCCCCTTCGGTTAGCCGCTGCCAGATATCCGATATCTTCTCTTTGTCCATCTTGCCGTGCGCCGCTTCTACAACAGCATTTGGAAACATCTCACGCAGTATTGCCGTTTTCTGCTCGATAGTCTCTGTATTATTCGATAGATAGTATACCTGCCCTCCACGTCGAAGCTCTTTCGAGATAGCTTCGCGAATAATTCCCACATCATATTCAGAAACATAAGTTTGTACCGGCTGCCTATCAAGCGGCGGATTTTCAAGGATAGACATATCGCGAATCCCATTTAGTGCCATATTGAGTGTTCTTGGAATCGGAGTCGCTGTGAGGGTTAGAATATCTACCGAATTCTTAAACTCTTTAAACCGCTCCTTATGAGCAACCCCAAACCGCTGCTCTTCATCTATAACGCATAGTCCAAGATCTGCAAATTTAACATCTTTGCCGAGCACACGATGGGTCCCTATTAGTACATCGACCTTCTTTTCTCCGCATCTTTTCAGTATTTCGCTCTGTTCTTTTTTGCTCTTGTGTCGTGAGATCAGCTCAACATCAATAGGGAATCCCTCAAACCGCGATTTCATTGTATTGTAGTGTTGCATCGCAAGTATTGTTGTTGGAGCAAGCACCGCGACCTGTTTCCCCGCATCAACTGCTTTAAAAACAGCTCTTAGCGCAACTTCGGTCTTTCCAAACCCAACATCGCCACAGAGAAGTCGCTCCATTGGGAAACCACTTTGCATATCACGCTTTATCTCAGCAGTACATCTGAGCTGATCTTCTGTTTCATCATAAGGGAACCTGCTCTCGAAATCACGCTGCATCTCGCCATCTTCAAAAAATGCAAACCCTGCAGCCTCTCTTCTTTTTGCATAGAGCTCAAGCAGATCAAAAGCAAGCTGTTTTGCCGCAACACGAACTCTTGCCTTTGCATTCTGCCAGGCGGCTGTACCAAGCTTTGATAGTTTAACATCTTCGCTTCCGATATATTTCGACACCATATCAAGTTGGGTAACAGGGATATACAAAACATCACTGCCACGATATGCAATCTTTATATAGTCTTTTGTTATTGCGTTTCTTGTTATCTTGTGGATACCTTTGTAAACCCCTATACCATGGGTTATATGGACGATATTATCACCTACAACAACATCTTCAAGACTTCTTATTGCGTCACCCTTTTTAAAGTTCCGACGCCTCGTTCGCTGCCGCTCACTCTTCTTAAATGAGATAATCGAGAGTTTTCCCTTAATATGGCAGTTTGAAGCAACATTTCCCGAAAAAAGATAAACCCCACCACTTCGAGGGAATGTGCCCTCCTCTGCAATAATCGCTGTTATACCCTTCGTTGCAAGGTCTGCCGCAACGATTTTTGTACTCTTTGTAGTACCTGCAAATATTGCGGTGGCAGACCCACACTCGTTGCTATACTCTATTTCCGAAACAAGCTCTGATATATCAGGACTTGTGTTTCCATCTCCACTCGCACAAACTTTAATGAGCTCTTTTAGTTTTAGCGAATTTTGGCGTAAAAAACTATTCAACAAAATCGCCCTTGAAGCCGACTTTTCTATATCAGCTTTCCCATATAGCAGATTTGTTGCTTTCTTTGAAATTACCCCATCAAGCAGTAAGTTTTTAATCTCTTCTTTGTTGTTTTTTTCAATAGAATCTGCACGAAGCAGTGTATCCTCATAGTCGCAAAATATGATATTACCATCGGTAAAATAATCAAAAATCGACTCGGTAATTCCAAGTATCGGCAGATACCTATCAATCGGTATCCTATCAATCTCAATATCCAAAGCCGCTAAATCAAGACCTAGTGTTTCTTTTAGCGCCTCATTTCTACACCCTTTTAGCAATGACTTTATAACCTCTGTAAGGCTATCTTCATTTACAGCAAACTCACGTGCAGGAAGAATATTTGTAGCTTCAACCCTCTCAATTCTACGCTGGCTGCCAAGTTCAAAGAGTGAAATTGTATCTATCTCATCTCCCCAATACTCAACCCTTATCGGCATATCGCTTATCGGTGAGTAGAAATCAACTATTCCACCCCTCACCGAAAACTGACATATATCCTCAACTAAACTCCTTCTTTGGTACCCAGCCAAAGCGAGTTTTTTCGATAGAGTTTCAAGCGGAATTACATCGCCTTCTTTTATCGTGAAAACACTCTGTTCTATATCCGCTCTTCTCGGTACCGGTATAACCGCCGATTCAACCGTTGTTATGAGAATTTTAATCTCGCCCAAAAACAGCTTTGCAAGTGCTGATAGCCTTGTTGCTTCACCATCGAGAGATGCCGCATATCTCTTTGTATACTGCAAATCGCGCGCAGGAAAAAACGCGGCGATCTGCCCACCTGCAATGGTGTTTATATCGTCGCATAGCCGCACGGCAACCGAATCCTCAGGCATTACCACAAGTATTTTCGAGAGTTTGCAAAGCGCAGTTATATAAAGCGCTTTCGTCGTGGTCGATAGCGGGTATACTTCAATTGGGTATATTCCCTTTTCTACCGTTTTTTTAAGCGTCTCGAATCCTTCGTCGCCATTTATACAATTTGTAAAAAAATTAATATTCATAACTAATTGTAATGCAATCCTTTTTTGTTATCTTTATTATATCACAAAACGAAGAT
>CAYJGP010000069.1:0-5197 GCA_964369435.1 uncultured Oscillospiraceae bacterium
GACTTTATCCCAGGCTATATTGCAGAGCTAAAAGGGGTTGCACACTTCAGACGCGACCTACCTGAAATATTTGAGAAACCCCGTCTTGATGGCATTGAAAACAGAATCAAGGCAAGCAAAATAGAAATAATATAGGAGGGTTTAAAATTGATTAAAATGTTTAATATTGAGACCGAGATGAACGGTACTCACAATATCACAGAGCAGGTAATGAGCGTTCTTGCAGAGAGCGGAGTTACCGAAGGAATACTTGTAGTTGAGGTTCCTCATTCAACAGCAGGACTTGTTGCAACTTCGCACTTTGATCCGCTAGTTAAAACAGACGTTATGAATGAAATAAAAAGACTTATCCCTTCAAGAATTAACTTCTTGCATCAGGAAACACCTGATGATGCGGCAGGGCACGTTAAATGCGGACTTTATGGAACATCGATAACTTCGATAATCCACGAAGGCAAGCTTGTGAACGACAATGTTCTCCACTACTTCTTTATGGAGTATGATGGCCCGAGAACAAGAAAATACTTTGTCAGAGTTATGGCTGATAGATAAGGGAGAAGAATATGACACATAAAGAATATAATAATGAGATGCTAAGACAGATTCGTACATGCGTTTCAGTTGTAAACGACATGGCAAATAATGTCTCTGTTGAGAACCTAAAAGCAGCAGTGCCAGTAGAGGCTATCCAGCGTATTCGTAAAGTAATTCTAACAGGTTGTGGAGATTCATACTGTGCAGGTATCGCTGCAGCTCCTGTTTTCGAGAGAGCAGGCAGTAAAGATACTACAGGTATGTTCTCAGGTCTTGATACCGTTGCAATGAGAAATATCGAGTTCACAAGATACTACGATACTCACAGAGGCTGGTGGAGAGAAGAAGGAAACGCTATACCTCTAGTATGCGGAGTTTCTATCTCAGGTGCGGTTCGCCGTGTAACTGAGGCTATGGAGAGAACAAATAAATACGAAGGTGAGTCGGTTGCGTTTACCGATAATCCAGCAAGTGATTTTGCAAAATCTTCTAAATATCAAGTGCCGCTAAATGTTCCAAAAAATACTCCAGCTCCTTGTGTAACATCATACCTTGGTTCAACATTCGGTCTTATGGCATTTGGTCTTCGTGTTAATGTTGTTAAAGGCAATATAACAGAAGCTCAGGAGAAGGAAATGCGCGATGCTATGGTTGCATACGCAAATATGTACACTCCAGAGTTTATGGAAGAAATTGAAAAGAAGATGTTTGAGATAACAAAGAAATGGATAGACGCAGGCGTTGACAATATGGATTTTGTCGGCGACGATCAGGATTATGCGACTGCTTTCTTTAACAGTGCTAAAATGGTTGAGAGTTTTGGCGGTCTTACAACAATAGATGATTCAGAGGACTGGAACCATATAAACTACTTTATAAGAACACCTGAAAAAGTTGGTACAACACTAATAGCAAACACAACTTCACCATCGTTTGGCAGACAGCTTGAGAATGTTTACGCTTGCATCCAGCTCGGCAGACCAACTGTTGTAATAACAGATGGCGATGCATCGTTATTCCCAAAAGCTGATAATGTTGATATAATAACACTTCCAAAACCAGAATACCCATGGATAAATCCACTTATGCAACATGTTCCAATGGATTACCTAGCGGCATTCTTTGGACTACTAAAAGGTATACCCGATTTCAGACCTGACTCGCCACTTCATGAGCTCGATAGAGATGCTGCAAGATTTAGGCAGAGCGAAGTTGTAATAATCTAAGGGAGGAAAATATACATGTTAATTAAAAGAAAACTCGACACAGTGTATGAGGGTATGCACGATATAACAGCCGACATCAAATCAATAATCGAGGAGAGCGGTGTAAAGAGTGGTATAGCTGTTGTCCATTGTAACCATACAACAGCAGGAATTATAATAACATCTTTCTGGGACAAAAGAGGTCATGTTGACTTTATGAAAGAGCTTGACAATATAATCCCTACAAGAAACGACTATCTCCACCAGTTCGATACCCCAACAGATGCAGCAGGACATATCAAAACAGGTATCTGTGGTGTTTCGTTATCGGTTATAATCGAAAATGGTAAGGCGCTACTAGGCTCTTCGCAGGGAATTCTCTTTGCAGAGTTTGACGGCCCACGCCCACGCGAATATTTTGTTAAAATAATGGCTGACTAAGTAATAAACATTTAAGAGGTAGGAATATTTTTCCTGCCTCTTTTTTTGTTGCGTTCATACGATTTTATTACTATTAGATACATGCGATAAACCGATATAAAGTAGTTGAAAAATGCAAATTCATCTGTCAAAATGACGATAATTATTGATGAAATACATAAATATAGACTTATTTGATATGCAAAAATGATAACAATTACAAAAATTAAAAAAATATTAACAAAATTGCAAATATGTAACCTTTATGTAACCAGAGTGTAGTATAATGTAATCAAACACAAGATACAATTTTGTCTACAACTTTAAGGAGTGAAAATTTTAATGAACAAAAATAGAGGTCCGCAGAGAAATCTGGTAACGAAAATTTTAGCGCTAACGGTGCTGTTATCAATCTCTGCAAACTACCTACTCACACAGGCAGCAATAGCAACGACACCGAAGGTTTTTGAAATCTATCAGGTGGCGGATGATGCTTTATATGTTGCACAAGGTGAATATCAAAATAATAATGGAGAGGGTGGAAGTGCAGTTTCCTTTGACAGCTCAATTAACTCGCTGACACCTGGAACATCTTCATTTAACTCATACTTTAGTTCGGTCGAAGATGCGGCTGCAGGTGTTGTAAAAGTCGATATGGACTTTGTAGGCACTGCAAGAGAAAATCCGCTAGATGTTCTTTTTGCGATGGATCAGTCAGGAAGTATGAATATGGGCGCTATTGAGCCTTATGGAATGGAGCTTAATACAACACTCTGCCTAAATGAAAACCACTATTATATGCTCCATATGAAAGCAACTGTAGACGGTGTAACTGATGAGTTCTATTATATGTTCAACGCAAACACAATTGAGAATACAAAAGGTTGGACAGCATCAGCGTTTCAGCTTGCAGTTAAAAACCAATTTGTAGTTGAGATGAAAAGCGCATTCCCTGGAAGCAGTATCACAAATGCAGCGTTTATAACAAACTTTAGAACATTTACCCCGAATGAGATCCACTATAACAGAGAGTCGGGAAATATGACAATATTCTATGTAAACCCTCCAAAAATCGAGATTGAGTACTTAGAGGATGAATCTGAAGAAGATGATTCATCAAGCGATAGCTCATCATCAAGTGACGATTCTTCAAGCGACAGTTCATCATCAAGTGATAGTTCATCTTCAAGCGACAGTTCATCATCAAGTGACAGTTCATCTTCAAGTGACAGCTCATCTTCAAGTGACAGCTCATCTTCAAGTGATAGTTCATCATCAAGTGACAGCTCATCATCAAGTGATAGTTCATCATCAAGTGATAGCTCATCTTCAAGTGACAGCTCATCGAGTGATAGTTCATCATCGAGTAATAGCACACCACCAGCCGGAACAGAAGGCACAACAACGCCTACAGGTACAGAAGGTACAGATGATGGCACAACAGAAATAATCGACCCTACAGCACCAACAACAGATACACCTGTTATTGTTGATGAAGACACAGAGGTTAGTGCAGTTAAAGAAGAGCGAGAAGTTGTATATCAAGAGTTTCCAAAAGTGGAAGATGAGTTTAGCAAAATAACTCTCAGAGCAAATTCAACAGCCACAAATGTAAAAGTACCTGCATACTTCTCACCAGCAGAAGTCAGCATGACAAACCCAACAGCAGCTTTAAATGAAATAGTTTCATCGGGTGCTTGTATCGACAGAATGATGATGTCGAAACTCACAATAGCAAGCCTTGTTGAAGATATACTAGACAACAGCGAAAATAGAGTTGCGTATGTAAACTACTCAGGCGAGATAATCGGTTCAAATCCGCTTACAAATAGCGAGGGACTAATAAAACTAGGATTCCAAAACACCTATGGTTATAATGGTACAAACTACCAAAAAGCATTTGAAGAAGCTGGTAGAATGTTTACGCAGAGTAGCGATAATGGTGGCAAGAGATATGTTGTTTTTGTCTCAGATGGTATGCCGTATGGCGGTGCATCAGGTGCAGCACTCTATAGCATGGCACGAGATTTTGAAAAGAAATATAATGCAACTATCTATTATATAGGTATAGAACTTGCGGCTTCAGAGCTTGCAGAGATAGGACAGATTGCTTCAACAATACCAAACGAGCAAACAGTGTTTGGCGTTGAAACAATAGAAGATATGCAAAATGTCTACTCAGGGCTTGTAGAGATGCTCCGTTCATCAACAGTTGAGTTCCGCTCAGAGATTGGTGAGCAGTTTGTACCAGCAGGTGGAGATAATGTTATCTCTGCGCAGTATCCAATAGAGCTTACCTGGACAGATGATACAAATACCCGCAACACCAAAGTTATAACATCTATGGATGAAGCTTATATCTATGGTGTAAGGTATGATAGCACAACAAAAACAATTAGCTGGGATACATCAGCAGTTGGAACAATTACAAACGGAAGATTAAGTTTCTACCAAAAAATCTCAGTTAGTGATCTTGATTTTAGCGAAGGAGTTGCCGATCTTTCATTAAATATAACAGAAGGCGCATCAGTAGGTTATGTAGATACAGATGGCGCTTCGCAAAATATCGAGATGGAAAATAAGGGTAGTATTGTCTTTACTAATTTTTCAAAGGTAACAGCGAAACTATCATCTGATAAAGGCAAAGAAGTTTACGAAGGCGATGTTATCAACTACACTATAACACTTAAAAATGAAGGAACAATAGATGTTAGTGATCTCGATATCTACCTCCCTGCACCGACAAACACAACTCTACTAGACGGAGAAGAGGCAGTAGTATTCGATATAGCGGTAATTGGTAAAGATAGCGAAGTTGAGAGAAGTTTCTCGGTAACAACCGATATGCTTCTTCCAAACGAGAGCGAATACGATATTATATCTACCGGTAAATTCGCAAAAGAGGGCATTTACGCAAGCTATGATGATAGAAATATCCCAGGCCTTCGCACAAATGCAATAGATCATACCGTTGTAATAGACCCAAATAAAGAAGATTTACCAGACAACAGCGTTGATGAGAGCTCACAGAGCAGCAG
>CAYJGP010000069.1:5297-10640 GCA_964369435.1 uncultured Oscillospiraceae bacterium
CAAATAAAGAAGATTTACCAGACAACAGCGTTGATGAGAGCTCACAGAGCAGCAGCTCATCAAGCGACGATGACTCACAGAGCAGCAGCTCATCAAGCGACGATGATTCACAGAGTAGTAGCTCATCAAGCGATGATGATTCACAGAGTAGTAGCTCATCAAGCGACGATGATTCACAGAGCAGCAGTTCATCAGATGAAGATGATAGTGAAAGCACAACAGACCCAACAGATCCTGTTGACCCAACAGACCCAGTAGATCCAGTTGATCCGGTAGATCCAGTAGATCCGGTTGACCCAGTTGATCCGGTTGACCCAGTTGACCCGGTAGATCCAGTTGATCCGGTAGACCCAGTTGATCCGGTAGACCCTACAGATCCAACTGAGCCGACAGAACCTGTCGTGCGCCAAGAGGCAAAAATAGAAGAAAAACTGCCAACAGCAGAGCCTGCAACCCTTGAAATCGAAGAAGATATTATCCCGTTTGCAGCAGGGCTTGGTTTTAGCAACTATTCACTAATAAGCCTTGTATTAACAGTATATATGTTAGTTCTTATGGTTCTATATTTCTTCAAGGCGACAAACGGCAACCAAGTTCTTGCAAACTATAGAAAAGATAGAAGTTATGAAAACTTTAGAAAATATCGTGATGCATATTCAGAGGACAGAACAATCGTTATAATGAAACGTGCATTAGTAGTAGCTCTTTCTTTAGCGGCAGCGGTTGTATTATTTATCTTAAATGACTTCGCAGCACCTATGGTAATGCTTAATCTATCAACTCTTATAATAGCTTCAATGGCTATCGTTCAAAGCTTTGTAATCTTTGCAAACAGAAGAGAGATAAAAATTGATGAGAGACTTGCAAATTAAATAATAGGTTAATGTTTTAAAAAACTAAAAAAGAAAAGCCCAGAGTTTGGGCTTTTCTTTTTATATCTGCAAAAACTGCTAAATTCACATTATAAAACAAAATATTAATCAACAGTAATGCTTTACAATATGCAAAAAGTTATACCATGCTAATTTAGAGCGATAGACATTGGTGAAAATAAGCCATTTTGTATCTTAATAAATAACTGTTAAAAAATGCTTTTCCGAACTGAAAGATATGAGAAAAATATAACATTTTGTCGATATAAGGGAAGTTTTGTCAAAGCTGTTGCGCTTTATAAAAAAAGCATTATAATGGGGATATAAACAGATTTTTAGTGATATTTGTTTTAAAGGAGTGAAAAACAATGAACAAGACAACGTTAGTAATGGAAGACTATTTGTACGATTTTTTCAAGAAAATCGCAGATCACACCGGGGTGAAAACCGTAGAAGAGGTTATGGTGGACGTATTGCAAAATGTGGCAGTTGAACTCACCGAAGCTATGAGCAGCACTCGAAAAACGATGATGGCTTAAGCGAGCAAAAAGATGTAAGATTGTAAACAAAAAAGACCGGGGAAATCCTCGGTCTTTTAATTTTTACTTATATATTAGCTGAAAGTATAAGTTATACAAAGGGTAAATTATTTCTTTTCAACAATGTTTTCAGCATTTTTTATTAGATTAAATAGCGATGGAGAGATATCGGGATAATCATTAGAGATACTCTCGGTAGTAAGGGATAGGCTGTTTATCGCCTCGGGGTTTGATTTGCTCGAGCTTGCTTCTTTTAGTGCGATTATAGCTTCGCTCTCGGCTATGAGTTTTGCAGCTGTTGTTTTGAGGTTTGCAGTTTCTTTATCTATAGAGAAAAGTTGTTGTGAGTTTTTTGAATTTGCACTGTAAAGAATTCTGAAAATATGGTATACTGATAAAAATAAATAGTTTGCAACAGCAGATACAACGGCAGAGTTCTTTGTTCTAGCAGCTAGGTCAATTACGATAGAAACTGAGTTTGCAATTAGTTTTTTCGATAAAACCGCTACTGCGCCGCCACTGCCTGATTGCCTATTACCCTCGGTCGGAATCTCTTCAGCGGTAAGGACAGTTCCTTTTTTATCAGGGGATAGGCATAGGAGATAATCGGTTGTGACACCATAAAAAATACTAGCGCGCTTTAAAAAATCGAGTCCACATTCGCGTATTCCTTTTTCGTAGTGCGAGAGAAGCGCTTGAGAAATATTAAGCTCACTTGCAACATATTTCTGGCTGAGTTTTCTCTCTTTGCGAAGATGAGTAAGCATTCGCGAAAAGTCGGAAGCCATTTTTTATCCCCCCTTATTTTTAACGGTATAGACAAAATTATATTACAAATAATACTCTTTGTAAACTACTATTTTCGACTTGAAACGACTTTTTGAAAAAATTGTGACATTGTATAAAAATATCATTCTAGTAATGTACAAATTATAAGTATTAGTTTATATAAAATAGGCTATAGCTGTTGAAAGGCTGTTGAAAAGCCGTTGAAAACAATATTTAAGCAAGAAAAATAACTTGATAGTATAAATGGAGGAAGCATGAGAAGTTTAAAAATTCATCTAATAAGACATGGAAGAACACGAGCAAACATTGATGGTCTATATGCAGGTGTCACCGATTACCCACTAGCACCAGAAGGGGTTGAGCAGCTTTTGCAGTTCACAAAGAACTATGACTATCCGAATATTGAAGTTCTTTTTTCAAGCCCAATGACAAGAGCTCGGCAGACAGCAGAGATTATCTATCCAGATGAAGAGGTAATAGTTGTGCCTGGCATTCGCGAATATGATTTTGGTGAGTTTGAAAATAAAGGGATGGCAGAGCTTACAAAAGACCCGAGGTTTGAGAAATGGATAAAATCAAACATGACCGAAGACCCACCGGGAGGTGAGGCTAACAGTGAGTTTATAACTAGGTGTGCAGATGGTTTTCGCTCGGTAGTCGATTACATGCTAAAAAATGGAAAAACTTCTGCCGCTATTATTTCACACGGCGGTGTTATGCTAAACCTAATGGCAATGTTTGTTCCTTTCTCAGAAGGTGAATATAGCAATAAGTTTGTTGTTGGCAACGGTCGAGGTTATACTTTAAATATAACTCCTATGCTATGGCAGAGAGAGGAGATAGCTGAATTCTGGGGATATATTCCAGATGGTATTGATGATCTTGGATTTTATAATCATGAAGAAGACTATCAGAATAATCTAGAAGAAGAGTAAAACTATGAGTTTTGATAAAATAGTTGGAAAAAACGCAAAAAGAGCACTTAAAGATAAACTGCCACACACTTTTTTTATATTTTTTATAGTGGTAGCTGCTTTGTCGCTGTCAGCTGTTATAATTGAAACAGCAGGAATACTCGTCGATAGAGGAATTGTCCATTCAGGGTTTTATATAAGCAGTGTGTTCGGAATAGTTTCGGAATTTGAAACTATAGCTTATGCAGCTGTTGCGGCCCTATCGCTTTTTGTTGTAGTTCCCATTATATACGGAATAATTAGCTGGTCAGTGAAAACAGCGGAGGGTCAACATGAAGACTATAAATCCTTCTTTTGTTGCTTTAAGAGTATAAAAAGCTATAAGAATGCGATTTTATTGATTATTGCGAATATTTCAATTGCTATCGGAATTTATTATCTGCTTATAAGAACAACCACAATGCTATTTGAAGTGAGCATTGAGAATAACATACTAAGTCCGAACAGCGAAATGGCAGCAACGGCATTTTTATCGGCTATAGGTGGACTTTTATTTGCGGTTATCTCATTTCTAGCTGTAGTTTTGTTTGCTTGTATCTCAATTACAACCGCATACCTCTCAACAATGCAAAAATATAGTGGAATACTCGATTCATGCAAAAGAGCATTTACCTTAATACGCGCAGATGGGTTTATGTTACTTTCGAATATTTTGTTATTTTTGCTCTTCTGGGTACTAACATTTTTGTTTTTTCCGATATTCATCTTTGCATTCTACTTTTCGGTAAAACTTGCAATAGCCATAAAAGTTCTAGATGAAAAACTAGAAATGGACATTTTATTTAAATAATTCATAAATCACTTTCATATATATAGATAGGTGGACTGCCACCCTATAATATGGAGGTGATTTTTTTGAATATTCTGTTTCTACTATTGATAGTTGTATCGGTTATATCTGCCTCCTTTCTTGGCACCATGGGGGCAGTTTCAAATGCTCTAATAGGCACTGCGGCAACAGCACTTGAGCTTATGATAACAATAGGCGGTGGGATAATCCTCTGGGGCGGAATAATGGAAGTTGCAAAAGTTTCAGGACTTACAACTGTACTCTCGAAAACAATAGAGCCTTTTCTTCTACTTATCTTCAAAGGAATGAAAAGGGGAAGCGAGGAGATAAAAGCAATCTCAATGAACGTTATAGCAAATCTATTAGGTCTTGGAGGTGCTGCAACGCCGCTCGGCCTTGCGGCGATGGAGGAGATGGACAAAAGAAACCCACACAAGGGCAAAGCTACTAAAAATATGATTCTTTTCGTAGTGATGAATACCGCATCAATACAACTTGTACCAACAACTATAGGCCTACTCCGTCTGCAAAGCGGAAGTGAGAACCCATTTGAAATAATACCGGCAGTGCTTCTTGTTTCCCTCTGCTCGGTAACTGTTGGGATAGTACTCACAAAGGTTTTGCACAGAGATCGATGACTGATTATATTATACCTGTCTTAGTATCATCAATTCTGCTATTTGGCTTTTTGAGAGGGGTCGCGGTATTCGACTGCTTTGCAAAAGGAGCGGCTGATGGGATGAAGACAGCAGTTAAGATTATTCCAACAATAGTAGGCCTTCTAACAGCGGTATCGGTTTTTTCGGCATCTGGTATTTTAGATGTGCTAATTTATCACCTATCGCCAATTTCTGAGAGCGTTGGACTTCCAGGTGAAGTTATCCCACTTGCTGTCCTGCGTCCTGTTTCAGGTAGCGGTGCAACTGCAATTTTTACAGAGCTCTTAAAAGATAACCACCCTGATGGTTTTATTGGAAGAGTTGCATCGGTGCTTATGGGTAGCAGTGAAACAACATTTTATACAATAGCGTTATACTATGGCAGTATCAAGGTGAAAAATATTAGAAATACCCTTGTTTGCTCACTTTCAGCTGATTTCACTGCCTTTATCCTAAGCAGTTTTGTTGTGACAATGCTACTTGGAAGATAAAAAACTGTTGACAAATATATCGGCAACCGATATACTAAATATATCGGAAGCCGATATATTTTTTGGAGGATAACTATTTATGAGGGAGAAAAAAATTATTTTTAAAGCTGCGGTTTTATTTTTCATAGCAGCGAACCTTTCGGGCAGATTTTTTGAAATCCATGATTATTTTCGTGGCTTTTTAGCTGGCTTATCGCTTGTCTTTTTGCTTGCGACAACAGGTCTGTCG
>CAYJGP010000070.1:0-1747 GCA_964369435.1 uncultured Oscillospiraceae bacterium
AAGATTTAAGGATATTTTCAATATCACCAGTTTGTAAATCTTTATCAATAGGAACTGCAATTCCAACAAAGCAAGTTGCTGCAAGATAGCTTGTTGCCCACTCAAAGCGATTTTCACCCATAACTGCGATAGGCGCATCTAAAAACCCTTTCTCGATAAGAGCTGCTGATAGTGCCGCTACACGGTTATAAAGCTCTTTATAGATGATAGGATAGATGTTTCCTTCATCATCTTTTAAATGAAAAGCTGCATTATCACCATATTTTGTCGTTGAATTTAAAAGAAGCTCTGTGATGCTGTTTATTTCATCAACATCGTATAGTCCAAGTTTCATATTTTTCCTCCAATTTTACAATAACTTAACATTACATCTTTTTGCCATATAAGTCAATTAGTATATTAGATAAAATGTTGACATATTTGTGTATTTAGTGTATAATAATTGCAACTTATTAAGAGCGGCGGAGGGTACAGGCCCTGTGAAGCCCGGCAACCTACCCAAATAGGGTGTGGTGCTAATTCCTGCGGATTTTTCCGAGAGATGAGTAGTTGCCACCTTTCGGATATGAAGGGTGTTTTTATTTTGGGGAGAAAAAGCGGTCTGATGCAGAGGCTCTCTGCCAAAAACCTTTCAAATGTTAGATGTTATTTATTTTGTGCAAAGGAAGGAAAATTATGAGAAATTATTTATTTACAAGTGAATCGGTAACTGAGGGGCATCCAGATAAAGTCTGCGATATTATCTCCGATAGTATACTTGATGCTATATTAGCTGTCGATAAAGGGGCTAGAGTTGCTTGCGAAACAACTGTTACAACTGGCCACATCGCTATAATGGGCGAGATTACGACTACTGCGAATGTCGATTTTGCATCTATTGCAAGAGAGGCTGTGAAAAGCATAGGTTATACAAGAGCGAAATACGGCTTTGATGGCGATACCTGCTCGGTTATGGTGCTGCTCGATAAGCAGTCGCCAGATATTGCAATGGGCGTTGATAAGAGCGTTGAAGCAAAAGACGGTGAGGATGATGGATATAACCTCGGCGCTGGCGATCAGGGTATGATGTTTGGATATGCGTGCGATGATACAAAAGAGCTTATGCCGCTACCTATTTCGCTATCGCACAAGCTTGCAAAGAGATTATCAGAGGTGCGCAAAGAGAAGATATTGCCATATCTTCGTCCAGATGGCAAAACTCAAGTTTCGGTTAAATATAAAGATGATAAGCCTGCTTATGTCGATACTGTTGTTGTATCATCTCAGCATAGCCCTGTAGTGTCAACAGAGCAGATTCGCGCAGATATCGAGAAGTATGTTATCCGTGAGATTGTGCCTGCAGAGTTTATTGATGAGAAAACAAAAATATTTATAAACCCAACAGGAAGATTTGTTATAGGTGGCCCTATGGGTGACTCAGGTCTTACTGGCAGAAAGATAATAGTAGATACATACGGCGGAATGGGTCGTCATGGCGGCGGTGCTTTCTCGGGAAAAGATCCTACGAAAGTTGATAGAAGTGGTGCTTATGCTGCTCGTTATATTGCAAAAAATATCGTTGCAGCAGGACTTGCAAAACGTTGTGAAGTGCAGATTGCTTATGCAATAGGTGTTGCAAAACCGGTTTCAGTTATGGTTGAAACTTTCGGCACATCTATCTATCCTGAGCGAAATATCGAAGCAGCGGTACAAAAGCTGTTTGATTTACGTCCATCAGCGATAATAAACGACCTTGAGCTTCGCTCTC
>CAYJGP010000070.1:1757-10457 GCA_964369435.1 uncultured Oscillospiraceae bacterium
TGCAGCTTATGGCCACATGGGACGTGAAGAGCTCGGAGTGAAATGGGAGCAGACCGATAAAGCTGATAAACTTCGTGAAGAAGTACTAAAGATAGATGAAGACAATAGATAGTGTATTAGCGCTGCTTATAGAAGCAAATGACTACCTATCCGGTCAACAGATAGCTGATATTTTAGGAATCTCAAGGAATGCTGTTTGGAAAGCGGTGACAAAGCTTTCGGAGAATGGATTTATAATAGAATCGAAGACAAAACTTGGATATAGACTGCAAAAAAATGGTGCGCCACTTGCAAAAGAGTTAATTATAGATAAGATACCAAAAGACTACAAACTGCATATTTTTGAGAGTATCGGCTCGACTAATTCTTTTTTAAAAGAAGAGGCGGCAAGGGGTGCCCCTGATAAAACTGTTTGTATTGCAACAGAGCAAACTGCAGGAAGAGGGCGGCTTGGTAGAAGCTTTTATTCGCCCAAAAATACAGGGTTATATATAAGCTTTCTCTATCGACCTGATTTCACAGCATTAGATGCGACCCTTTTAACAACGGCAGCGGCAGTTGCATTTGCAAAAGCAATAACTTTCGTTTGCGAAAAAGATGTTATGATAAAGTGGATAAACGATATCTACCTATCTTCAAAAAAAGTCTGCGGAATTCTCACAGAGGCTGTTACTGATTTTGAGAGTGGTCGAGTAGAGAGTGTTGTAATTGGCGGTGGAATAAATATAACGCCACCTGAAAACGGGTTTGGGGAACTCTCCGAGATTGCGACTTCGCTATTTGGAAGTGGTGAAGATTGCGATAAAAATGCCCTTGCAACTGCTTTAATAAACGAGATGGACAAGGCGGTTTTTGATGTGAAAAACCCAGAGATTATAAGTTATTACAGAGAGAAAAGTCTTGTTTTAGGCCGAGAAGTTGAAGTTATCGGACATAAAGAGATAAAAAGCGGTATCGCTTCGGATATTGATGACAGCGGTCATCTGATAGTTGTAAGCGATGGAAAAAAACACAAACTTCACTATGGCGAAATATCCATACGAGGAAATTTTAAATAATACTAAAAAACACGAGTATTGGTACTCGTGTTTTTTGTTGCAAAGAAAAAAATACTGTGGTAGTATATAAAAAAATTAGGAGGCAGATATGTTAGTAGATATTACTTATAAAATTGATGCTAAAAACATTAAGGGTTTCACTCCAGAAGCAGGTGCTGCACCGATAGGACACCTCGGCACACATTTCGATATTATGGACAAAGAATTTCCACTTCATTACACCGAGAGGGTTGGAGTTGTTTTTGATGTAAGCCATATAAGAGATAGAGATATTGATCTGTCTGATATCGATTTAGAAAAGGTGCAAAAGGATAGCTTTGTAGCTATTTGTTCGGGATTTATCGAAGAGGTAGATTATAGTGAACCGCGCTATTTTAAAGAACATCCGCAACTTTCAAATGAACTTATAGATGCCCTTATAGATAAGGGAGTATCAATTATCGGTATAGATTTTGCTGGTGTGCGAAGAGGAGCAGAACACTCACCGAAAGATAAATATTGTGCCGATAGGGGATTATTTATCGTCGAAAATCTCTGCAACTTGAAGGCAGTTATTGAACAAAGCAAGCCTTTTGATGTCGCTACATACCCTATGAATTTCGTTGGATTTTCAGGTGTACCATGCAGGGTTGTTGCAAAGATTAAATAGTAGTTTATTTGTGTGATTAAAGAGGGGCTGCCTGCCCTTCTTTTTTATTGCAAAAACAGCCTTTGTTTTGAATGCTAAAAATTAACATTTCGATAAACCTTGTTTTGAACCTCTCCCTCACAAATCTCGATTAATGTTGAAACGGTGACAAACTCAAAACCCTGAGCTCGAAGAAGTGGCAGAAAATGCTCAAGTGCATCAGCAGTACTGCTAAATCTGTCGTGCATGACGATTATATCTCCGCTCTTAACATTCTCTAAAATATGCTCTGTGATATAGTCTGCATCTCTGTTGTTCCAATCCTCTGGGTCGACATTCCAAAGGATAAACGGACGATCGTAGTTTTCTGGTGAGCTGTCGTTGTAGCTGCCATAAGGTGGACGGACAACGCTTGGTGCTATGCCTGTTATCTCTTCAATTTTTCTGTCAGTTATTTCAAGCTGCTCTTTGCCCTCTTCAATATCTATAGAAGCTAAATTCAGATGATCTTCGGTGTGGTTTCCTATCTCGTGTCCCTCGTTGTGTATCTGCAAAACAACATCTTCGGTCTCCTCTGATATTTCAATCCCCAAAAGAAAAAAGGTTGCTTTTGCATCGTTTTTTGCAAGTATATCGAGGATTCGCGGGGTGTGTACAGTGTTTGGACCATCATCGAAAGTGAGGGCTATATAGCTGATTTCAGATATATGATAATCGGTATCTATAACAGATGCTATATTTGGAGGAGGTATAAAACTGCTTATTTCTTTATCGCAGCCACTAAGCAGTAAAACTGCTAAAAAAACTAATATTATTCTTTTCATATACACCACTTTCTTCAAAAAAACATATTATAGGTTACGACTGTAAAGAGGATAGTTTTTGCAGTAAAAATTATAAGGGAGTGGCATTATGAGCGTTTTATATATCTCGCTTGCGGCGGTCTTTATACTAGGTATAATATATCTTGTGGCAGCCCTTACCGAGAGCGAACAAAAATACAATACCGTTATGATAGTGAAGTTTGAAGATGGAGCAGGAGAGATTGACATAGAAGTTGAAGACTTAAGACGCTCTATCTACGAGGGTCGGTGTTATAGGAAAAACCATCTGATAGTGGTATCAGATAATATAAAAGACAATGACCTTTTAGAAATAAAAAAATATGAGGACACTGAGCGAGTTTTCATAACAAGTAAAACTGCCGCTTATATCCTTGCAGAGAAGTTGTTAAAATAGAGAAATAGGTTGCAAATTCTAAAATTTTTAATTAGAATAGTATATATTAATGATTATTATTAAGGAACTATAAATATGCAACAAAGGGCAGTTTTAGTTGGAGTTGTCGAAGAGGTTAAATTTCAAAATATCGACAGTGGGTTTGGAGTTATCATAATTTCAACTGAAGATCAGTTACATACAGTTGTCGGCAACCTAAGTCTTGTCTGCGAAGGCGAGAGGATAGAGGTTGTCGGCGAATTTGTCGTGCACCCCACTTTTGGAGTTCAGTTTCGCTGTGAGAGCTATAAAACAACAATGCCAAAAAATGCAAACGATATCTATGCTTATCTCGCGAGTGGCGTTGTAAAAGGCATAGGTCCCGCAACTGCTATGAGAATAGTTGAAAAATATGGTGATGAATCTCTGGAAATTGCCGTTAATGAGCCGCTGAAACTTGCGAAAATAAAGGGTATTACAAAGGAAAAAGCATATTCAATATCGGACAGGCTTCGCGAATGCAGCGCTCTTCAAAATCTTAGTGCAACGCTCACCGAGCTATCAATAGATGTTGAAGTTGCGAAAAAAGCGTATGCTGCATTTGGCGATGAAGCGCTTGCTATTATCGAGAAAAATCCGTATATTCTCTGCACTGGATATTTCGGTGTAGATTTTTATATCGCAGATGCAATGAGTCAGAACCTCGAGATAGATTTGCGTGATGAAACTAGGTGTAAAGCTGGTATTTGCTATATTTTAGAGCGAAACACCGATACAGGGCACAGCTGTCTGCCAAGCGGGAAACTGCTCGACATAGCTGAAGAGATGCTATCGGTATCAAAAGAATACCTAGAAGAAATACTGAGCAGATGCATAGAAGATGATGAACTTAAGAGTTTTCTGGGAGGTAGAGATAACTATATTTTTCTGCCGTACCTATATACCGCACAACAGACGATAGCATCAAGGCTTGCCATAATGAAAACCTATTTCCCAAACCCTATGATAAACGAGAAGAAAAGGATAGCAAAACTTCAAAAAAGGCTATCGATTTCATACCATCAAAAGCAAAGCGAAGCTATACTTATGTCGTTATGGGCAGGGATAATGATTTTAACAGGCGGACCTGGAACCGGCAAAACAACAACAGTAAACGGTATAATAAGTATCCTTGAAGAAGAGGGGTATAAAGTAGCACTCACAGCGCCTACAGGCAGAGCAGCAAAGAGGATGACAGAGCTTACAGGGCGAGAATCGAAAACTATCCACCGACTACTTGAAGTTGATTTTTCAAACGGCAAAAGCTGTAGATTTCTTAAAAACGAGAAAAATCCAATAAAGGCGGATGTTGTTATAGTTGATGAAATATCAATGGTTGATACCGAGCTTTTCGAAGCTCTGCTCATAGCTATGCCCCTATCGTGCAGACTGATTTTAGTGGGCGATAGCGATCAGCTGCCATCTGTTGGAACAGGGAATATATTGCGGGACTTAATCCTATGCGATAGTTTTCCGTATGTAAAACTCACTGAAATATTCAGGCAGAGCTCAGATAGCCTTATAGTCACAAATGCACATGCAATTATAAACGAAGAAGAGCCAGAGCTTGATAGGGTTGATTCGGACTTTTTCTTTTTGCAAGGCGGTGAAAATGCAGAGAAGCTTATCTGTGACCTTGTATCGTCGAGACTGCCAAAGAGCTATAATTTAAACCCATTTATAGATATTCAGGTGTTGTCACCTGTTAAAAAGGGAGCGCTTGGAACAGAAAATTTAAACAGAGTGCTCCAAGCGGCGCTAAATCCGCCCGATGAAGATAAAAACGAATGTACTGTTAATGGTATCCTCTATCGCGAAGGGGATAAGGTTATGCAGGTTAAAAACGATTATGAACTCGAATACTCAAAGGGAACAGAAGAGGGGAAAGGGGTATTTAACGGAGATATCGGTGTTATAAAGCTTATTCGCAACGAAACGAAAACGGCGATTATAGATTTTGATGGTAGAATATATATCTACCCATGGAATAATCTGCCGATGCTTGAGCTTGGCTATGCAATAACTGTTCATAAAAGTCAGGGCAGTGAGTTTTCGGCTGTGCTTTTAATATCTCCCTATAACAGCAGCAGAATGCAGTATAAAAACCTCTACTACACAGCGATAACAAGAGCACGCAAGCTTCTTGTATGTGTTGGAAGCCGAGAGAATTTTAAGAAAGCAATTAAAAATGAGCGGGTAACACTTAGGTATACAATGCTTCGGGCGATGGTCGCAAAGGAGCTTTTAGATGAATAAACTTGTCAGTGCGATATACCCAAATCTCTGTATCTTTTGCGAGGCAAAACTACAAGAGGATTTTTGTGCTGCCTGCTATGAAAAGTACAAGGTGAGCAATCAAGATGAATTAGCTATTGCAACAGCGCTTCGCTATGAGGAAGATGTTAAAAATGCTGTTTGGCAGTTTAAGTTTCGCTCGAATTTTTTTGCGGCTCGTCAACTCTCAGAGTATATGAAAATTGCTGTCTGTGATAAGTTTAAAGATATAGATTTTGACTGTGTTAGCTATGTTCCGCTCACAAAGAAGAAAGAGCGTAGTCGTGGGTATAACCATGCTAAAATATTAGCAGAAGCATTGGCGAAAAAACTTTCACTTGAATGCAAAGTAACTCTTAAAAAGGTTTTGGAAACAAAAGATCAGCATGATTTATCATTAAAGGATAGAGTGGCAAATTTAAATGGAGCATTTGAAGCTGTTTTAAATACCGAGGGGATGAAAATTCTGCTAGTTGATGATGTTTTAACATCGGGTAATACGATAAAAGAGTGCACTAAGGTGCTTTGTCAGAATGAAAGCTGTAATGTGTATTCGGTAGTGGCGGCAAAGGTTTTAGAAAAATAATTATAGATTTCGATAAAAAAGACCAAATTAAAACAGATAATATGCTATAATAATATTTGAAACTTTAATTATAAGTAAAAATTCTACTAAAAATAGCTGGCGGCAGCCTAAAAAGGGCGGATTTTATATTCGCCCGTATAATTTGCAATAAAAACAGAGGTGGATAATGGCAGGACACGATATAGGAATTGACCTTGGTACATCAAGTGTTATTATATATAATGAAAAATTTGAAGAAGTATTAAATGAGCCAGCAGTTGTGGCTTTTAATAATAGAACAGGCGATATTTTGGCAGTTGGAGAAGAAGCTAATCTAATGGTTGGCAAGACCCCTTCATACATATCGGCTATAATGCCGCTTGAAGATGGAGTTATTTCAGACTTTGAGATTACCGAGAAGATGCTTCGTTATTTTGTCGATAAAGTTACAAAGGTGCGAATGATAAAACCTAGAATAGCTATCTGTGTACCTTCACTTATAACCGATGTTGAAGCGCGCAGTGTTCTTGACTCAGCTATAGCGATAGGGGCGCGTAAAGTTTATCTTATAGAAGAGCCAATTGCAGCGGCAATTGGAGCGGGACTTGATATATCACAACCTCGCGGTAGATTAGTGGTTGATATTGGAGCTGGAACATGTGATGTTGCTGTTATTTCGCTTGGGAATATAGTTTATTCACGCTCGGCAAAGGTTGCGGGCAATAAAATTGGTATAGATATAATAAATAGTATTCGAAAGAACCATCGGCTTTTAATAGGCAGTAAAATGGCGGAGAAGATAAAAATAGCTACAGTCGATATAGATAATCCGAAAAGTGAGCTTGTTTATGAAGCTAAAGGGCGAGATCTTCAAAGCGGTATGCCAAGAAAACAGGTGATAACGGCAGCTCTTGTAAATGAAGCTATTGAAGATAGTGTTTTGGAGATGACAGCGACAGTGCATTCGGTAATTGAAAGCATTTCTCCAGAGCTGCTATCAGATGTTTATATTGACGGAATACTGCTAACAGGCGGCGGTGGACTTCTGCGTGGTCTTGATAAACGATTTGAAAGGGAGCTTAAAACAAAGGTTGTAATAGCGGATAATCCAATTAAGTGCGTAGCAATTGGTATGGCGAAAAGCTTTGATTTAATTGACAAGCTAGGTGAAGGGTTCCGACAGATGTCTATTATAGGGCGAAAATAATTATGTCATTTTTGTGAAAACACTATTGAAATAGCAGTAGGTTTTTGATATAATGATAATTGTCAAAATTTGCGTGAGGAGAGATGTAATAGTGGAAGGTTTATCAACAATGGAACTGTCACTGCTCGTGATATTTTCGGGAATTACAATAGTTTTCGGAGTGCTCGTTGCTTTGACATTCATTATAAGTCTATTTGGGAAATTCATTAAGCCAGATCCTGTAGTCGTGCCAAAAGCGGCTGCGCCAGCGGCGGCGCAGAGTGGTGTTTCACCACAGGTTGTTGCGGCTATTTCGGCTGCTGTGTCGGTGGTTTGTGGAGACGATGCGAAAATATCGTCGGTTAAAAAGAGTGATGGGGGGAGTAAATAATGATACAGAACTTTTTAGATACATTAGCTAGCATTTTTTCGAACTCCGGATTTATGAACATGAGCTGGCAACAGGGCGTTATGCTTATCGTTTCATTTGTGCTCATGTACCTTGCTATTGCGAAAAAGTACGAGCCTTTGCTCCTGCTACCTATTGCGTTTGGTATGTTTCTTGCAAATATTCCGCTCTCAAACATGGGAGCTTATGATTCAGGTCTTCTCAGTATTTTATATCAAGGTGTAGGACTTGGAATCTATCCTCCGCTTATATTTATGGGTGTTGGTGCGATGACCGACTTTGGCCCTCTACTTGCAAACCCTAAGAGCTTTTTGCTTGGTGCGGCGGCACAGATAGGTATTTTCTTCACCTTCTTTGGTGCTATGATGATAGGGTTTACTCCGCAAGAGTCTGGTGCTATTGCTATAATCGGTGGTGCAGATGGCCCAACAGCTATCTACCTAACAGCGCTACTAGCTCCTCATCTTCTCGGTTCAATAGCCGTTGCTGCGTACTCATATATGGCGCTTGTTCCAATTATTCAGCCGCCAATTATGAAAGCGCTAACATCAAAAGAAGAGCGCTCAGTTAAGATGAGTCAGCTTCGCCCAGTTGCTAAAGCTGAGAAAATTCTCTTCCCAATTGTTATAACAATCGTTGTTTCGCTTCTATTGCCAGATGCAACTCCACTTGTTGGTATGCTTATGTTTGGTAACCTCATAAAAGAGAGTGGCGTCTGCGACAGACTGTCAAAAACCGCTCAGAATGAGCTTATGAATATCGTAACTATATTCCTTGGTCTATCGGTTGGTGCTACCACTACAGGAGATAAGTTCCTATCGCTTGATACCCTTGGAATTATCGCTCTTGGACTTGTTGCTTTCTCAATAGGAACAGCAGGCGGTGTTATCTTCGGTAAAATCATGTACAAAGTTACAGGTGGAAAAGTAAATCCTCTAATCGGTGCGGCTGGTGTTTCAGCAGTTCCAATGGCTGCACGTGTTGCAAACGATGTTGGTAAAAAAGAAGACCCAACAAACTTCCTTTTAATGCATGCTATGGGACCAAACGTTGCCGGTGTTATCGGCAGTGCGGTTGCGGCTGGCGTTCTGCTAAATCTTCTCGGTTAATCAATATATTAATTTTAAAAACTCCTCATTTTTGGGGAGTTTTTTGTTTTAATTTATCGCAATTTATGGTAAAATAATATGAGTGTATAAAATAAAAAATAAGAGGTATTTGTGGATAAATTTACAGAAATTAAAAGAGAATATTTGAGTGGGAAGTATAACCATCTAAACGAAGAGCAGAGAAGAGCTGTCTTTGCAGTTTCAGGGCCTGTTT
>CAYJGP010000071.1:0-10367 GCA_964369435.1 uncultured Oscillospiraceae bacterium
TGATATTATCTTCTTCTGGGTTGTTCGTATGATGTTCTCAGGGCTTCGTCAGATGGGTGAGGTGCCGTTTAAGACGGTTTATATCCATGGGCTCGTACGTGATGATAAAGGACGCAAGATGAGCAAGAGCCTTGGCAACGGAATTGATCCGCTTGATGTTGTTGAGGAGTTTGGAGCAGATGCGCTGCGTTTCACCCTAACTATGGGCGTTTCACCAGGAAACGATATGAGATATAGTGAGGATAGAGTTTTAAATTCGAGAAACTTCTGCAACAAAATTTGGAATGCAGCAAGATTTATCATGATGAATCTGCCAGAGGGTTATAAATTCGAAGGGCTGCCAACAGAGGGACTTTCACAGAGCGATAAATGGGTTTTATCAAAACTTAAAACCCTTGTTTCTGAAATTACTACGAATGTTGATAACTATGAGCTCGGTCTTGCTTGTACAAAGCTTTATAACTTTATCTGGGATATTTTCTGCGACTGGTATATCGAGCTTGCAAAAACAAGATTTAATACAGACGAGAGCAAAAAAGTATCTGATATTTTGGTGTACACTTTATCTGAGTCGCTAAAACTTCTTCATCCGTTCATGCCGTTTATCACCGAAGAAATCTACAAGGCGCTAAACCCAGGTGAAGAGACAATAATGACTAAAGAGTACCCGAAAGCTGAGAATTTTGTCGATTATAGCGCAGATGAGCAGAATTTTGAGTTGGTTGTTGAGTTTATTAAGTCGGCAAGAAATATGAGAGCAGAACTTAATGTTCCGCCATCAAAGAGAGTAAACTACTATATCACAACCGATAAAACAGAGATTTTTGCAGCTGCTGCGGAGTATTTGAGAAAACTCGCTGGTGCAAACGAGGTGTTTATTAACGAAGTTTGCCCAACAGATAAAACTGTTTCTGTTGTTTCTAGGGGTGCAACAGCACTTATAGCTGTTGATGAGCTTGTAGATAAAGAGAAAGAGACAGCAAGACTAAACAAAGAAAAAGATGCTGTTCTAAAAGATATAAGCATAATTAGCGGAAAACTATCAAATCAAGGGTTTATTGCAAAGGCGCCGCCTGCTGTTATCGAGTCTGAGCAGAAGAAACTAACTATTGCAAATGAGAAGCTTGAAAAACTAGAAACAAGTCTTCGAGGGCTTTTAGGTGAGTAATAAAGTGCGGTTTTCATCTATTGATGAAGCTGTAAAATATATAACTTCGCTACCTCAAAAGGGTAGCGGAGCTTCTCTTGATGGAATGATAAGGCTGATGGGACGACTTTCAAACCCGGAGAAAAAGCTTAAGTTTGTCCATATTGCCGGAAGTAATGGCAAGGGTAGTTGCGCTAAATATATAAGCGATACGCTAAGCCTTGCTGGGTATAAAACAGGTCTTTTTATCTCGCCATATATCTTAGAATTTCGAGAGAGAATTTCAGTTGACGGTTTGATGATAGAAGAAGAGCGGCTAATAGCGCTTTTAAATCATCTTGTCGAGATAGCGAAAGAGGAAGGAGCGTCGCAGTTTGAGCTTATAACAGCGATTGCATTTCTCTACTATGTCGAGTGCGATGTTGATGTAGTTGTGCTTGAAACAGGGCTCGGCGGTAGATTCGATGCGACGAATGTTGTGCTACCTATCGTTTCGGTTATTATGCAGATCTCCCTCGACCACACTGAGTTTCTCGGTGATAGCGAAGAGGAGATTGCGGCTGAAAAGGCAGGGATTATCAAAGAAGGTCGAGCAGTTGTCCTTTACCCAAATAACTCGAAAATAGTTGATAATCTGCTTGTTTCAATAGCGAAAGAACGAGATTGCAGCTTAGTTTTATCAGATAAGAGCAGTATAGAAATTTTAGAGAGCGGTGTATCTGGCTCGAGATTTTTATATAAAGGTTGCGAGTATAGGATAAAAATGCAGGGTAAACACCAGGTTTATAATGCGGTAACCGCTATTGAAGCACTTATACAAATTGGAAAAATATATGATAAAATAACGAAACGTATAATCGCTGAGGCGATTTCAAAGACTTCGTTTGTAGCGAGGTTTGAAGTTTTGCGTGAAAAGCCGTTGTTTATAATTGATGGTGCACATAATATCGGTGGAGCTTTGGCTTTAGCGGATATTTTAAAGGGGTATCGAGAGCGGTTTGTGGGATTTTTTTCAGCAATTCGCAGCAAGGACTATAAAAATGTGGTTATGGCGATAGCGCCGTATCTTCAAGAGATATATATAGTCAAGATGGATAACCCAAGGGCAGAAGAAGCGTATAAGCTTTTAGAAGTTGTGCCAAGCGGTTTAAAAGCAGAGGTAATTGAGATTGATGAAGTTTTTTTGAAGGGCGAAAATGCAAACAGTTTGGTTTTTGGATCCCTATACCTTTGCAGCGATATAAGAAATCTGTGGGAGAGCAGATAACGACAAAATATTTAAAGACAAGCTTTTATTATAGTTTAAAAAGCTTGTCTTTTTTGTTTTGGAATTTTTATAATAGCATCAAAAAAATTTTTTGGAGATGATTTGTGTGAGTTTACATGTTACCATTTGGCTTATAAGTTTTTCAATGTTTTTTGGTTTTTTTGTCTTAAGCATTGTTCGGGATGTAACTTGAAGCGGCAGTGCCCAAAGCTGCAAATTATATTATTTGCAGCTGTCGCACAATGTGCGACAAAACGCATAAATGCGTTTGCTTTGGGCGGGCGGCGGGTGCATCGGTGAGTTTATATATTATAGAAAAACAAATAAGCGAATTAATAATAGTTTTTAATAAGCAGGGTAAAGGAGATATGAGATGGTTTCGTACAAAAGCAACAATGAAAAGGTGACAGTTCTTTTAAAGGGTGAGATAGATCATCATAATGCAGTTTCTCTGCGCAAAGAGATAGATGAGATTTATCAGAAAAATGAACCGAAAACACTAGTGCTCGATTTTTCAGAGGTGACATTTATGGACTCTTCTGGTATAGGGCTTGTTATGGGTAGGTATAAAAATATATCAAGTAATGGTTGTAAGCTCGTTATTAAAAATCCAGCGACTAGTATTAAAAAGGTGTTTTCGATAAGTGGAATAAAGAAGATTGCAAAGATAGTTGAGGGTGAGAAAGATGGAGAATAGGATAAAGATATCATTTAGTTCGGTTTCGGTGAACGAAGGATTTGCAAGAATGGCGATAGCCGCTGTTGCTATGCCGCTTGATCCGAATTTAGAAGAGCTTACTGATTTAAAAACAGCAGTAAGTGAAGCGGTAACGAATGCAATTGTCCATGGATATAAAGATAGCATAGGGACGGTTTATATTGATATAAAGGTCTCTGGCTCGACGATTTCTGTAGCTGTTCGTGATAAAGGTATTGGAATACCCGATATAACAAAGGCAAAAGAGCCGCTTTTCACAACAGGTGCTGCTGAGGAGAGGGCGGGACTTGGATTTACTCTAATGGAGACTTTCACCGATAAGATGCGGGTACGAAGTGTTGTTGGGAGGGGCACGACTGTAGTTTTAGAGAAAAGAATTCGGGGTAAGATTTAATGGATAGAGATGAGATGGTGCAAAGCAATATCCCGCTTGTCCATTCTCTTGCAAATAGGTTTCGCGGCAGAGGTGTTGAATATGAAGATCTTTTTGGCGCTGGCTGTATAGGTCTTGTTAAAGCAGTTGATAACTTTGACCCAGAGCTTGGCTTTAAGTTTTCAACCTATGCAGTGCCTGTTGTGCTCGGTGAGATAAAGCGCCTTTTTCGCGATGGCGGAGCGGTTAAGGTTAGCAGGAGTTTGAAGGAGCTTTATCTAAAGGTTGTTCGAGAGCGAGATTTATTCTTGAAAAAGCAGGGGAGAGAACCTACGACCGAAGAGATATCGAAAATTTTAGAGGTTTCAGTGGAGCTTGTTGTTGAAACACTAACAGCTATGCAACCGACCCTTTCACTAACAACAGGTGAAGAGAACGACAACAAAGAGCTCGATTTAAAAAGCCCTTCTATAGAGGATGAGATAGCGGAGCGGCTTTCACTAAAAGAGGTTGTTGAGCATCTTGAACCCGATGATAAAGAGATAATTAAACTTCGCTATTTTCAGCATAAGACGCAGAGTGAGGTGGCGAGGATTTTGGGTCTTACACAGGTTGGGGTGAGCAGAAGAGAAAAGAAAATTTTACTTGCGATGAGAGCAAAGCTTGTTTAATAGCGTTCAGTTTTGCATTTGATTTTTAAGCAGTAGTATGTCTTTGGTTTTGATGAAGAATGGATAAGAAAGAGTGGAATAGTGAGAATTTAACAGCTCGAAGAAGATGCTGTTAATACACCGAGAGAAATACAAACTAAAATAGTATACAAGTTTTTATTTACATCTTTGCTGAAAAGATGTATACTATAATATAGTTTTTAACGCAGGTGGGGAATCTGCGATTTTTTAATCGGAGGATATATGCAAAATTCTATTTCACAGCGCTTTAATACAGTTACCCTTATGAAATTTGTAGCTCCTAGCGTTATGATGATGGTTTTCATCTCGATATATTCAATGGCAGGTAGCATATTTGCTGCAAATTATATAAACGAATATGCGCTCTCTGCTATAAGTATAGTTTTTCCGTTTGTATCGGTGGTTTTTGCGGCTTCTATTATGTTTGCGACAGGTGCAAACGCTATTATTTCAAAAAATTTAGGTGAAGGTAATGTTGAAAAAGCTCGACAGAGCTTTACTGTCGTCACTATCTTAGCTATAACTACAGCGCTTTTCTTTACGATGATAGCTATAGTTTTTGATGACACTATTCTATCAATACTCGGTGTTACCGAGAATATTTTACCTTATGCAAAGACCTATCTTCGAGGTATAGCTTTTTCTTTTCCTTTTTTATATCTTGAGATACTCGGGCAGTATTTTTTCGTCACAATTGGTAAACCTACATACGGTCTTCTAGCATCTATTGCAGGCGGAACACTAAATATTGCGGCGAGCTTTTTATTTATGGGAGTTTTAAAGGTTGGCGTTATTGGTGCTGCATTTGGAAGCATTGCGGCAAACCTTATCACAAGCATGACATTCCTAACGTTTTTTGCCTTCAATAAAAAATATTCTCTTCATTTTGTTAAACCAAAACTGCACAAACGCTTTATCTTCGATACCTGCACAAACGGGTCATCTGAGATGGTTATAAATATTGCGAATGCAGTCATTTCAGCGCTGCTCAACAGAATTATGAGGGATTTAGTTGGAGATAGCGGAATTGCCGCTGTTGCAGTTATTGTTCAGGTTCAGTTCTTGCTAAGCTCTATGTTTATTGGTTTTTGTGCTGGGACAGCGCCGATATTCGGATATGCTCAAGGAGAAGATAATAGAGATCAGACAAAGAAGGTGTTTTGGGTTTCGATAAAGCTTGTTGCAATTTCATCTGCAATACTAGTCTCGCTTTGTCTGCTGTTTTCAGGGTTTATTGTTGGACTGTTTATCGATCCTGCATCAGAATCATTTGCACTTGCAGAGAGTGGATTTATCCTGTTTTCGATTGGATTTATATTAACCGGATTCAATATATTTTCATCAAACTTCTTCACAAGCGTTTCAAATGGGAAAATTTCAGCCCTTATATCTTTTTTAAGAACGTTTCTATTTATATTCGGGATGCTAATGATTTTGCCGAATATATTCGGGACAACAGGAGTTTGGCTTTCAACTCCGATAGCAGAGGTGCTCTCATTTGGAGTTTCTTTCTACCTACTACGAAAGTATAGGAATGTTTATCATTATTAGAAATTAAATGTATGCTGGCACACCCGCCCACAAAAACGCATTTTATGCGTTTTAGGCACAATTTAGTGCGCTGCGCCGATTTTAAATCGGCGGTGGGCTTGTGGGGTTGGATACACAAGAATATTATAAGGTAAGGTGGTTTTTATGGCTAAAATAGTAACAATAAGCAGGCAGTTTGGATCAGGTGGACGAGAGATTGGGAAAAAACTTTCCGAAAAGCTCAACCTTCCATATTTTGACCGTGAAATCATTGAAGAAGTTGCCTCGAATACAGGCCTTAGCAAAGAGTTTGTTGAAGCAAACGATATGAGTGTTACACAAAATTATCCTGTGGCATTTGGTAGAGCATTTACAAATTACGTTCAACCTGTCAGCGACAAGCTGTTTCTGGCACAAAGCGATGCGATTAAAGGGCTTGCTAAAAAAGGAAAAGGGGTATTTGTAGGCAGATGCTCAGATTATGTTTTACGCGATAAAAATCCACTTAAAGTTTATATATACTCAAGCAATATGGATAAAAAAATCGACGGATGCTACGAGAGAGTGCCTGCAGATAGACGATATAACAGGAAAGCTATGCGCAGAAAAATCGGAGAGGTCGATGAAAAGCGCCGCCGTTATTATAACTATTATACTGGTAAAAAGTATGGCGAGTTTGGTGGATACCATATCGCTATAGATACTGCGAGATTTTCAGTAAAACAAGCGGTAGATATAATAGCTTCTGCACTAAAGCAAGCTAAATAATCAGTGTTTTGCTGTTGTTTGCAAATAAAGTTTAGAAACAAAATAAAAGAGATATGAATTTATATAATTCATATCTCTTTTTATAATAATTATTTAGATAGAAGATCTAAGCTGTTAATCGAGTGGAAACTATACAGGTTTACTGTCAGTAGTCACATTTTCGCTCTTTTTAGCTGTTATCTTTTTAATCCTTTTCTCGCCGCTCTCAGTGACGGTAAAATCATACTCTGCAAAAGTAATTGAAGGGTGCTCGCCATCGGTTGGTATACGACCTAGAATATGGGTTACAAATCCACCGATAGTTTCATAACCGTCCTCATCGGGGAGTTCGATGCCTAGCAATTTTGCTGTATCGTAAACCGAATAAGATCCATCGATTATTATAGAGCCATCCTCGCTTCGAACAACGCTTTCTTCCTCTTCGTCGTATTCATCTTGAATCTCACCAACTATTGCCTCTATGATATCTTCAAGTGATACAATACCAGCAGTTCCGCCGTATTCATCAATTACAACCGCAATCTGTGCCTTTTTTTTCTGCATAAGCGCAAATACTTCACGGCAATGGTTACTCTCAGGAATATACAGTGCATCTCGCATAAGATCTTTAGATGCTAAATCGGTATCGAGCTCGCTTCCGATAAACTTTAAAAGATCCTTGACATTTAATATACCGACGATATTGTCGATGTCTTCGCAGTAGACAGGGAGTCTTGAGTATCCTTCTTCCTGCGCTATTTCTATAATTTCAATAATCGGCGTGCTATCTTCAACTGCAACAACCTCTTTTCTATGGGTCATAACTTCGCCGACAGCTCGATCGTCAAACTGGAATATATTTTCAATCATCTGCTTTTGGCTCTCTTCAATTACACCGAGTTCCTCGCCCCTATCGACAAGTTGCATGATTCCCTCTTCGGTGATGTTGCCACGGACCTTTGAAATATCAATTCCAAATAGTTTACAGATAAGTTTAGATAGTCCTGTGCATAGAAGCAGTAGCGGTTTAGATATCGCTACCATTGTTTTTATAAACGAAGCAGTTGACTTAACGGTATTTTCTGCATTTGCTATCCCTATATATCTTGGGATAAATCGTCCAAACAGCAAGAACAAAATGAAGAACAAAAATGTTACAACTATTGGAGCGATAAATGTCATAGCTCCTACAAATTCAAACCCCATAGCTCTTATAACGGCTCTTGCAATATCAGCTGCAAAATAGAGAGATAGAAGTGCTGATGCAAAGAAGGTTGTAATTGAGGTGAATATTATAGACGATAAATTAAACTTGTCGCTATCGACTTCGAGCTTTACAAGGGTCTTGTAGAGAGGCTCGTCGTCCTCGAGCAGATTATCAATATAAACAGTGCCGAGATATGATATAGCTGCATGACCTGCGCAAAAAAGTGCCGATAGTAGGGTGAGGGTCGCTGCAATCGCTATTAATATAATACCGGAAGGTCCCGGTGTTATATCGGTTATTGCCGATGTTGCTATCAAAAATAAGTTAGTCCCGTCAGGGTCGATTTCCATTTTTTACTCCTTTGTAAGCCGTAGCTTTAATATAATCGGTTATATTTTATTATTTTTTTTACAAAATGTCAAATGTTAATAGATTTACATCGTTTATTTGCGAAAAAATAATTCGGATTTTTTAATCTTTTTAAAAGGCAGATAGTTATATTTTGCCTTTAAAAAATACAATAGTTAAAGATTGATAAAATATTAACAAAAAAGTTGTATTTAAGTCGCATATTTTTAATTAAAATTTAATGAAAAAACCATTTACATAAAGCTTTATTGAGGTTATAATATATCTGTTATACTCTTGTAAAATAATTTTAAAAAGAGTAGTAGTTTAGGAGGATTGTAAAAAATGGCGAGAAAAATGAAAACAATGGACGGAAACAACGCTGCGGCGCACGTTTCCTATGCTTTCACAGATGTCGCTGCTATCTATCCCATAACCCCTTCATCGGTTATGGCAGAGGTAACAGACACTTGGAGCGCAAACGGTCTTAAAAACGTATTTGGCGACCCTGTACGAGTTGTTGAGATGCAGTCAGAGGCTGGAGCTGCCGGAACTGTTCACGGTTCACTTGCAGCAGGAGCGCTAACAACAACCTACACAGCATCACAGGGACTTCTTTTGATGATCCCAAACATGTTCAAAATGGCGGGAGAATTGCTTCCATCGGTTATCCATGTATCGGCTCGTGCTGTTGCTTCGCACGCACTATCGATATTCGGCGACCATAGTGACGTTTATGCATGTCGGCAGACAGGTTATGCTATGCTTGCAGCAACTAACCCACAAGAGGTTATGGACCTTGGTGCAGTAGCTCATCTGTCAGCAATTAGCGGTAGAGTTCCTTTCCTACATTTCTTCGATGGATTTAGAACTTCACACGAAGTTTCAAAAATCGAAGCTTGGGATTTTGAAGACCTAAAAGATATGGTTGACTTCGATGCAGTTAATGCATTTAGAAACCGTTCGCTAAACCCGAACTCACCAGTTCTTCGCGGTACAGCTCAAAACCCTGATATCTTCTTCCAGGCAAGAGAAGCAGGCAACCCATTCTATGAAGCAGTACCTGCAATTGCTGAAGACTATATGAACAAAGTAAACGCTAAAATCGGTACAGACTACAAACTATTCAACTACTACGGCGCTGCTGATGCTGAGCATGTAATTGTTGCTATGGGTTCTGTAAACGATGCTATCGAAGAGGTTGTTGATTACCTAAACGCTGCTGGCGGTAAAGTTGGACTTATAAAGGTTCGTCTATACAGACCATTTAGCATCTCGCATTTCGTTTCAGCTATTCCTTCAACTGTTAAAGCAATAACTGCTCTTGACAGAACAAAAGAGCCAGGTTCAATCGGCGAGCCTTTATACCTCGACGTTGTTGCTGCGCTTAAAGGTACAAGCTTTGAGAACACTCCTGTATTCACAGGTAGATACGGTCTTGGTTCAAAAGACGTAACACCAGGCCAGATCGTTGCTGTTTACAACAACATGAAAACTGCTGGTAAAAAGCAGTTTACAGTTGGTATCAACGCCGACGTTACAAATCTATCTCTTGAAATCACAGAGACTCCTGATACAACAGCTGCTGGTACTAAGAGCTGTAAGTTCTGGGGACTTGGCGCTGACGGTACTGTTGGTGCGAATAAAAACTCAATCAAAATCATCGGTGACCATACCGATATGTATGCGCAAGGTTACTTCAGCTATGACTCGAAGAAATCAGGCGGTGTAACAATTTCGCATCTTCGTTTTGGTGCTGCACCGATAAAATCGACATACCTAATCTCAAGAGCTGACTTCGTTGCTTGTCACAATCCTTCATATATCGGTAAATACGATATGATTCAGGATATCAAAGAGGGCGGCGTATTCCTACTAAACTGTGGTTGGGATATGGCAGAGATCGAAGAGAGACTACCTGCAGCTGATAAAAAATATATCGCTGATAACAACATCAAGTTCTACACAATCGACGGTGTAAAACTTGCTCGTGAAATCGGTCTTGGCGGAAGAATTAATACAATTCTACAGTCTGCATTCTTCAAACTTGCAAACATCATAAGCCCTGAAGAGGCTATGCAATACATGAAAGACGCGGCTACTAAATCATACGGTAGCAAGGGTGAGAAGATAGTTTCGATGAACCATCAGGCTATCGACAGAGGAGCGCTTGAAGTTGTTGAGATAGAAGTTCCAGCTTCATGGGCTACTGCTAGCGGCGAAGCTGCAGCTGATGTTGCAACAGGCGATCGCGCTGACCTTGTAAAATTCGTAAACGAAATCCTAAAACCAGTTAACGCACAAAAAGGTGACAGTCTACCTGTTTCAACCTTCAAAG
>CAYJGP010000072.1:0-10283 GCA_964369435.1 uncultured Oscillospiraceae bacterium
TTTTAGCAACCGCTCCACCAAAAACTTTGGTAAGAAGTCCTTTTGAATCAAGGTATACAATGTCACGTCGAATTGTTGATTCAGATGCATTATATAATGTAACAAGTTCACTTAATGTGACGCCTTGTTTCGCGTTAACTAAATTCAAAATTTCTTCTTGCCGAGTTTTTGTCAACATAATTCTCATTCCTTATTTATTCTTTAATTGGTTTCTTAAGTATGCCTAGTAAAACAGCACCAACTATAGTTGATATTGCAAGAGCAGCAAGATATAAAAGACCATTTTCAACAACAGGGAAAACAAATATTCCGCCGTGTGGTGCCATGAGTGTTGCGCCGAAGATCATTGAAAGTGCACCTGCTAGAGCTGAAGAAATTATACAAGATGGTAAAACTCTAAGTGGATCAGCCGCTGCAAATGGGATAGCGCCTTCAGTTATAAATGCAAGACCCATAATAAAGTTCGAAGGACCTGCTTCTCTTTGTTCTTTAGTGTATCTATTTTTAAATATAAGTGTTGATAGAGCGATAGCACAAGGAGGAACCATTCCACCAATCATAACCGCCGCCATTATATCGAAGTTGCCAGAAGCGATGCTTGCTGTACCGAAAACATACGCCGCTTTGTTGAAAGGACCACCCATATCTATTGCCATCATTCCGCCTAAAACTGCGCCGAGTAAAATTTTGCTTGTTCCGCCCATTGAGGTCAAGAAGCTATTTAATCCTTCGTTAATTGTACCCATAAATGGCTCAATTACAAAAATCATACTTGTTCCAATAAAAAGCAAACCAATTACTGGGAAAATTAAAACAGGAGCAATTCTCTCTATTGTCTTTGGTAGTTTTGAGCAAAGTTTTTTGAGAAGCTCAATAACATATCCAGCGATGAAACCTGCTACAATTGCGCCTAAAAATCCGCTTTTACCACTTGCAGCGAAAAGTCCGCCTACAAACCCTAGGGCAAGTGCTGGTCTATCACCAATTGACATTGCTATATAACCTGCAAGCACAGGTAGCATTAATGAAAAAGCTAGTCCGCCGATATTTTTAAAATGAGCAGCTAGTGCTGTTATCGAACCGAAGTTTCCGCGCTCTGATTCAGCTAGCGAGTTTAAGTCAACGCTAAATCCGTCAATTAAAAATGCTATTGCTATTAATATACCACCTCCAATAACAAAAGGCAACATGTGCGACACACCGCTCATTAATTGATTGTATATTTTTGAGCCAAAATTCCCTGGATTTTGTGTTTTTACAGGGGCATTTTTCGCATAGTATATTTTTGCATTACCGTCTGCAGCTGTTTTTATCAGCTCTTTAGCCTTGTGTATTCCATCTGCAACTTGGCACTCAATCACCGGTTTTCCATCAAATCTATCCATTGGAACTTTAGTGTTTGCCGCAACTATAATAGCATCTGCTTCTTTTATCTCCGCATCAGTTAAAACATTTTTAGCTCCACCTGACCCCCTTGTCTCAACTTTCATAGTAGCGCCTATCTCTTCCGCCGCTTTCACTAAACTTTCAGCTGCCATATATGTGTGTGCAATTCCTGTTGGGCAAGAAGTTACTGCTAAGAATTTTTTTGCGTCTGTTGCAGTTGTCTCTGCTACCACTTCATCTTCGGTATCGTATTTGTCAATTACCGCTAAAAACTCTTTAGCAGTTTTTGCATTTCTCAGTTCACTCTTAAAATCTTCGTTTACAATAAGTGTGAAAAGTTTTGCTAAAACATCTAGGTGCACATTGTCTTTTGTATTTGGAGCTGCCACTAAGAATAGTAATGTTACAGGCTCATCATCTAAAGACTCAAAATCCACTCCGTTTGGAATAACCATTGCCGATAGAGCAGGGAAAGAAACGCTATCGCCTTTTCCATGCGGTGTGCCAACACCTTCGCCAACACCTGTACTCCCCTCTTCTTCGCGCAAAAACACAGCTTTTGTATATTCCTCAACATCCAGAATATTTCCATTGTTTTGCATAAGTGCAATTGATTCATTTATGGCTTCTGTTTTGTTCTTTGGCGCCGCCCCCAGTTTAATGCTATTTTCATTTAGTAAGTCTACAATCCTCATAATTTTAACTAATCCTTTCTGAATTCAAATTTTCTATTAAGTTGTTTACCTCTTCTTTTGTCGCAAAAGTTTCAGAGAAAGCAGAAGCGCTTCCAGTAGCTACTGCTTTTTTAAATGCAAAAGAATAATCATTCGTTTCAATGTACCCAGATAAAAATCCAGCCACCATCGAATCCCCCGCACCGACCGCATTGATCAATCTGCCTTTTGGCGCTCTCGACTGATGAATTACCCCCGTCTCATCAACCAATAAAGCTCCTTTTGAACCAAGCGAAACCAAAACATTAACAGCGCCCATCTCTTTTAGCTTCTTCGCATAATATTCAATATTGTCATCAATCTTCACTTGAAATAAATCTTCAAGCTCGTGCAGGTTTGGTTTAACTAAAAAAGGCTTGTATTTTAGCGAGTTTAAAAGCAAGTCTCCCGTTGCATCGACAACAACTTTTGTTTTTGGCAGCTTTTTCAAAATATCGAAGCAGATATCGATATTCATATTTGTCGGAACACTTCCCGCTAAAACTAAAAAGTCATCAGCTTTAATCTTTTCAAGTTTTAGAAACAATTTTTTCACGTCATCATCTGAAACCATCGGGCCTTGTCCGTTAATTTCTGTTCCATCAAGGTTTTTGATTTTCAGATTAATTCTTGAATTTCCGCTTTTTGTGTAGATGAAATCTCGGTCAATTTCGGGCAAAAGCTGTTCAATCTCTCTACCCACAAAACCAGCTAAAAATCCAAGTGCAATAGATTTGTGACCTAAATTGCTCAATACTATCGATACATTAATCCCTTTTCCACCAGCATTAATCTGCTCTTTTGAAGTCCGATTTGTTCTGCCGACTGAAAAATCTGGCACTTCAACTATATAATCAAGCGATGGATTTAAGGTTATAGTATAAATCATAGCTTTCAATCCTTTCTTTTTTGATAAGCTAATAATACGCTCATTATCGCTCAAAATCAATCATAATAATCCACAAACTTTCACTTTAGCATTTGTACATCTCTCACAATAAGTCGTAAACACTCAAAATCAGTCAGTGAATTTGATGACTATACGATGCATACTAACGCAGATAATGAAAGCTTAAAAGCCCGCTTAGTATACTTTTTATATTCTGCCGAGCAGCCTTTATTTTATGCAACTTATGAGTGAAATAGAGTTGTTTATTAGATTTGCCATAAACTAACATACCTCTATTTCAGCCACTTGAAAAATAAAACTGTTTATCTTTATTGCATAAGCTCTCTTCTGTTTTTGTTATCTTGTGTTTTCCGATAATTCATATTCATACGCTTAAATCAATAACCAGTCGCTATCAATGCTTCTCTTTCTGATAGCAAAAACACCACCGCTTATCCGCTTGGCTTTCGCTAAGAAAAAACGAGTTTCGATATTGGGACAGTGAAAAGTATCGAATGGCTATATTCCTTAGTTATTTATTGACAAAACGATGTTTTCCAAGTAATATTAATTCATATATCTAATATATTATTCTGCTGAGCATGAAAAACGCAAAAATATTAGATAATTATATTTTAAATTTGCGCAATCGTGCAATATTTATTATTTAAGGAGAGAATTCATGACTACTAAAAATCTAAAATCAGTTTTCTACACACTGTCAATAGCTTTAATTATTATGGTATTAACAGTATTATCTACAATTAATGTTTCGGCAACTTCTGTTGATGTTAGTAATGCAATAGAGTTTGTCGATGCTTTAAACGACCCACTCGTACATGAAATGAATCTCATAGATAATCTTGAAGTAACAGGCTCTATAACGGTAGATCGCAATATAAGAATACGTAGTGATGGTAATTTCAATTTAACCATTGACGGAAATATTGTAGTAACGGACACGGGAACTCTTTCGATAGAGGTTGAAAACCTTATATTTAGGAATATTACTCAATCACAGTTGACGGTGAACGGCACCTTAAATAATAACGGAAAAATTATCGCTGCAACTCCCCTAGAAGTCACGGGAACAGGAACCTTCACAAACAATGGAACTATGACTATGTCGGGTGATATTTCAATTGATATGTTGATAATAAACTCAGCGAGTGGAAAAATCAACATTGAAGGCGATGCTACAAAGACTCGAAACATCACAGTCACGATTTTAAATTCAGGAGTAGTAACTGTAGCAACAAGCGGAGCTATCGGCACCGGAAGTAACAACAGTTTTGTATTAAATATTACTGGAATAAGTATAGACAGCAACAAATCCACCACCGTTTCTACCATCGGACAGCTTAAAACAGCGTTATCTCAAATCGATGAACTAACAAACATCACAATATCCGCACCAGGCTTTGGAATAACCGAGGAAATAACCATCCCAACGGGGAAGGTGGTAACGATTGCAGATGGAGCATCGGTTACAATAACGGCAACCGGTAAGCTAATAAACAACGGCAGTATTATCGGCGATATAACAAACAACAGTTTTTTTGAAAATAATAACATTCTAACAGGAATAGTTATCGGCACTGAGCCAATAGGTGATGGTATCATCATATATAATAATAGTACGACGATTATAAGTTTTGCTCAATTTAGATTAGCGCTTAATACCGATGCGGTGAAAAACATTTTTATAAATAATCAGTTAAACTTTGCATCATCTGAAACACTTACCATAAATAAAGACGTAACCGTTATGATACCAACTAGGAATCCGACAGACCCTGCCGACGATAATTTTTTAGCATTAGAAAACGGAGCTGTTATAGTAAATTATGGCACTATTATTGTGCAGACACCAAATGGTCTAAGACCTCTTCCCACCGGTACCAAAGATATATACAACCTCGGCAGTATAGCTACCAGCGTTGCAGGTACCATTAACAGCGGAAATGTTTATACTGGAAATACTGAAAACCCCTCTTTTGATATTGCTGATAACAGCATAACCTTATCGGAGTTTAACTCACTGAAATTCTTTGCGCTTGGCGATGACGACTTTATAAAAACCGGCTACACTGGGACTGTAACTATATCTGGAGAAAGCACAGACGGAACAAAGGATATAGAGATTTTAAATGGCTCACATAATGTTAACTTGAACAGCTTAACAATAAACGGTATAACTACCCCCTTTATTATCAATCCGACCTCTACTGCAAACCTGAATCTTATAGGGAATAACATTTTAACCGCAAGAGATAATGATCAAGCGGGAATAATGGCGCACGACGCAACTCTAAATTTAACCTCGGCTACAGGCGGTAAATTGTTAGCTGCTGGGGAGGATGGTGACAGCAGCAGTGGAATTCGTGCCGCTATTCTGTTAATCAACGGAAATGCCGATGTGACGGCAAGCGGTGCTGGTGATGGAAGCGGCATACAGAGCAATAGCTTCACTATAGGTGGTCTTGCAAGAGTTACAGCAACGCACCTACCTACCACCGGAATAGACGCTTTGGCGTTTTCGGTTAAACCATCATTATTGATTGATACAGGGAATATCGTGACTGTACGAGCGGGAGAAACAAATCCTGGTTTAGTAATATCAAACTACGGCACAACTGATTATCATGAAAATGAATATGTTCAGGTACAGATATCTCCACCAGTGTCGATACCACCAGCTATTCTAAGCCCAGATACAGGCGTTTATAGATAATATTAGTAGTAAAGATAGAGAGAGCCCGTCGATAAAATCGACGGGCTCTCTTATTAGTTTAAATAATCTCTACTGTGAGAAATAAAAATTATAATCCGGTCTGCGGTGATATAATACCCGGAACTGTACCGGTAATCTCTCCGCTAACATCTGCATAATTTGCTGTTATAGAAACGTCGCCCACCGGCATGGTGAAAAATGTATCCATCGCAGTGCGGTCATCAAAAGCAAGGGTGGGGTCATTGCTTGACCAACCTGTGAACTTCTTGCCAGCCGGTACCTCATCGGCTGATATTGAAATAATTTCACCCGCTCTTGCTGTGCTTGCATCTGCAGTTCCGCCTGTTATGATAATCGAGTTTTCTTTGTCGAGTGTTGATACCACAAGTGAAACATCTCTGTCTGGCATCACAAACGAGGTGCTCTCAAGAGCTGCATTTCCAAAAGAAACCGGTGAAGCTGTATTGGTATCCGACCAGCCGTTAAACTCAAGGGTTGTGTCTGTTATTGCGGTGCTGATATATACTGTTTGTCCGACGGTAACTTCGGTAACTGTATTTCCCGCATAATCTTTTGCCACGCCATTTGCTATGTTTATCTGGCGTACCGCTCCCCAGATACCGATAACTTCTGTAGGTGCTGTGAAGATATAACTTTGTCCTTCTGCAATTTGAGGACTTCCCACAACTTGCACCTCCCACATACTAAATCTGCTTGAACTTCCGATAGCAGGAGGGAGGAATGTATTGGTGGTTAAATTAGTTTGTGCATTGTGAGCTGCAAACTCGCTTTGTGAGGCTGTTTTTGATGAATTGTTGTAATAAATTACCTCATGGAATACTCTTTGGTTGTTTATAATACTATCAACATTTTGTATACTACCAGAATTCAATATTCTGCCTGTATCAGAAATAGAGATTATACCGCCGGTTTGATTTAGCGTTTGTCCACTCGAAACATATAAAGTTTTATCCGCCGGTATATAAAGATATGATTTCAAATCAAATATATTATCGCCACCTGTGTAGATATATCCCTTGCCCTCGCCATCTGCGGTATTACCATCGCCGACTCTTCCTCTAAATACCATTATCGAATGGTCTGTATTGTTTATCCAACTTAGTGCACCGGGACCTATGTGTAAAACAGCGTATCCATAGCTTTCTGTGCTAAATGTTGCAGTTGCACCGTAGCTTCCGGTATTTGAATTTCCACCACCTATCGAGAGCGCCATAGATATTTCGCCGCCGCTTATAGTGATATTGCCACCGTCTCCGCCGTCTCCATTCAAACTTCCGCCGCCGCCAATAGAGCTAAATTGATTCTCGTTTTCATTGATTGCAATATATCCGCCTCTTATAGTTATACTGCCACCATGCCCGCCTTTTGCGTTACTTGCAGCGCCACCACCGATTGCGGCACCATAAGAACTTGTGCCCTCTGCGTTAATTGTTATATTTCCACCATCTATGGTAATGGCTCCTGCATTAACGGTTTCATTTGAAACTTCAGTACCGCCGCCGATTCCTGCATAAAAACTACCGGTAGGCATTGTTACTATAAGTTTACCCATAGTATCTTTATCGCTCGACTGCGAATAAATAGTTAAGCTATTTGACGTTGGAGTTTCGGGGTTTTGGTCATCATCGGCTACCTGTATTCCTTTTAGGGCATTGAGGGTCGCACCGTCACCCAATATTAGGTGAACATCGCCTGTAACAACAATGCGCTCTGAGATAGTGACATCGCTACCGACAAAATACCATTTTGAGATAGCTCCATCAAACGAAGTTGTCGAATCAGACACAACTACTACCGCTGATAAACTAGATGCCGGTGTCTGTGCATTCACAACACTACCATCTGCGTCAAGAACATCTAGATAATTAGTTTGACCACCAACTTCTGTTGCACGAGCATCAATCCTCAATTTATCCTCATCGGATATCGTTCCGAAATTTAAAACTGTACCGTTATTTTGTATAAATCCACCTGTAGGAACTTTGAGTGTTCCTCCGTTATGAACAACTATTATCCCTTCATTCGTCACAGTAAGCGGTATATTAACTGTTTTTCCGCTTCTTATATTTAAAGTTCTATCTGCTGGGAAAAGATAGTTTGCAGCGGCATCAAGACTGACATTGCTACCATAAACCTCTCCATCTTTTCCGCCTAAGTAGAAAATTCCGTTCCAATTAGTGGAGTTACCCGCAACAGAATCAGCAATAATCAAAGCACTGCCTGTATCTGTTGTTGAAAAAGAGGTGCCTGTGCCACCTATGCTTTTTGCGCTAACAGCGCCACCGCTTATCGTAACACCGTTAACTTTACCGCCATCGCCGCTACCTATGCTGTACCCAGCGTTGCTAGTCGCCGAAACATCTCCACCGCTAATATTGATATTAAGAGCATTAGCGTTGCCATTATTGCTGTCTTTACCGCTTCCGATTCCAGCGCCGTTAATACTGCTTGCGTTGATCTCGCCGCCGCTAATTGAGATCTGACCATTTTCATCATTGACAACAGGATTATACCCTGTGCCAATACCGGCACCATTTTGGCTTTTTGCTGTTACTTTACCGCCAGTTATAATAACATTTGCTGTGTTTCCCGAGCTTCCGCTTCCAATACCAGCACCGTTAATACTGGTAGCATCTACCACTCCATCGCTTATAACAACATTTTTTCCTATACCTGCGGCATAACCCGAAGCTGTTACATATCCGCCGCTAATATCAACCTCGACAAAATCTCCGCCAATTCCCACACCTGCCGCACTGGTTGAATTTATTGTTCCGCTGGAAATATCAACTTGTGCAATGCTATTTGCTCCTCCTGGAGCATTTTTATTAGTTCCTCCAATTCCGGGTCCATTAGTTGATGATGCAGTAACAGAAGTTGTAGCACCCGATATTGTTATCTCTCCGGCGCCACTACTATTTGCTCCGCTACCAATTCCAGAACCCTCTTGGCTTGTTGCAGTTAAGTTGCCGCCGGTTATAGTAATAACACCTCCGCCTGCCTCTTGTCCGCCGCCGAGTCCGGCGCCATATTTACTGCTCGCGGTAACTTCTCCGCCGTAGATGTTTATCTTCATTAACTCATAGTTAATATCGCTTGAACCCAATAAATAGGTAGATCCACGACCGATTCCTGCTCCATTGACAGATTCCGCAGATATTTTCCCACCGTAAATATTTATAGTAACAGTACCTGTTTTTTCTCCTGTTCCAATTCCGGCCCCATTATCTCCTTTTGCAGTTATATCACCCGCATAAATATTAATATCAGCTGTTTTCACATGTTTGCTATCATTATAGCGCACAGAACCACTGCCTATCGCTGCACCGCTTAGAGCAGTTGCATCTATTTTTCCACCATAAATATTTATAGGTCCTGAGATATAGCTTGAGTTTTTATCTTCGTGTATATATCCGCCACCGATTGCCGCACTATATGAACTGCCTGTCCCGGTGCTCTCCGCCCTAATATCGCCACCGTTTATAGTTATTTCTCCATTAATTTTGTTAGCATCGCCACCGAGGCCTGCAGGGGCGCCCGTAAATCTATCATCACTACTGCCGGTATCATAAGTCGCTATTAACTTACCCATACTGTCTTCTGAATTCGATTGCGCATAAATAGCAAGGTTATTAGGACTGCCATTTAAAGGGTTATAGTCATCATCACTAACCGATATTCCTTTATTTGCAGTAAATACCGCTCCGTCTGCAAGGATTAAATTAACATCGCCCACAATAATAACCCTATCGTTAAATGTGATACTACCCTTTACAACATACCAAGTTTCTCTATTCATATTTCCAATAGTAGTATTGCTTGATGTTAGAACTGTTGCAGTTTCTGTTTCGGTGCTGTATGTAACGGTATTTGTCCCCGAATTAAAGCTCGGGAGCAAATAATCTGTGCTCTCTGTTGCCGCAAATGAAACAGTTGTAAACAACAAAGAAAACACAAATAAATTTACCATTACAAGCAGTGCTTTAGAAAAATTTTTCATGCTCGTTCACTCTCCTATTTTATCAATTCTTGTATACGCGAAGCTGCTCGCTGTAACCCCGTATTTTATCACGTATAACTCGTTTTATTATATCATTTTTCCAAGTAAATTTAAAGTTAGTTACAATCGGTATAGTTCACAAAATTCTATGCTCACTTTTGTCATTTATTACCATGGCACTTTTGGTGATTTGCACAGCAATAGTCTTATAGTTTTTTTGCAATTGATGTGATAAAATATCAGTATAGAGAGTAGAGTTTTTCACATATGACGAGGGCTTGTGCGTGCAGTGTTTGCATATAGGCGAATACAAAAACGAACCTGTCACCGTCAAGGCGATGGAGGATTTCGCACAACTAAACGGTTATAATATCGACATAACCGACACAAGATACTACCATGAAATTTATCTAAGCGACCCACGCAAAATAGCTGTCGACAAGCTAAAAACGGTGCTTCGGCATCCGATAAAAAAAATATAGCGGGAGTGATATTATGCCTATAGAAACATATCTAAACATGATTGATGACAAAACAAAA
>CAYJGP010000073.1:0-10240 GCA_964369435.1 uncultured Oscillospiraceae bacterium
CGGTGTCCTTCCAATCGGCGACTGGTTAATATCTATTACCTTATCTAGATGCTCAATACCTAAAATCTCTTTGCAATGTCCACCTTTTGCTTTTGCTCCGTTTAGATCGTGTGCGAGTTTTTTATATAAAACTTCATTTATCAGTGAAGATTTCCCACTACCTGAAAGACCCGTTACCGAACAAATTACTCCGAGCGGAATTTTAACATCAAGTTTTTTTAGATTGTTTGCAGTCGCCTTTTTAATTTCTAAAAAGTTTCCGTTACCAATTCTTCTCTCGCTTGGAACTGGAATTTTTTTCCGCCCACTTAAATACTGCCCTGTTATCGAGTTTTTTGCTTTCATTAGTTTATCAGGTGTTCCTGCAAAAACAACCTCTCCACCATGAACCCCAGCGCCAGGCCCTATATCTACAACAAAGTCCGCTTCTGCAATAGTTTCCTCATCGTGCTCAACAACTATCAGGGTATTTCCAAGGTCACGCAGCTTTTTAAGGGTTTTTATAAGCTTTGCATTATCGTGCTGATGAAGGCCGATACTCGGCTCGTCGAGAATATACAAAACCCCCATAAGTGAGCTGCCTATCTGCGTTGCAAGGCGTATTCTCTGGTTTTCACCACCAGATAGCGAAGATGAGCTCCTCGATAAAGTTAGATAATCAAGTCCTACACTCTTTAAAAACGATAGTCTTTCATCTATCTCTTTTAATATTGCATGAGCAATAAACTGCTCTTTTTCAGATAACGATAAACTCTCTATAAACTTCATCAGATTAACTATACTAAGGGTTGTTATATCCGATATGTTTTTCCCACCAACAGTCACCGCCACTATCTCAGGCTTTAGGCGGGCACCATGGCAATCGGGGCATACAGCTTCACTCATGAAGTTTTCTATCTCTTCTCTCATCCACTGGCTGCTTGTCTCTTTATGGCGGCGCTCGAGATTGTTGACTATACCCTCGAAAGGTGCATTATATACTCCACTACCGTATTCGCTCTCACGGGTAACTTTTATTCTTTTTGTCCCTGTTCCGTATAAAATCACATCGCGCGCTTTTTTCGGAAGGTCTTTCCATTTTGTGTCTAGCGAAAAATTGTAGGCTTCAGCAAGTCCTTGAAAATACATCCTAGCAATAGTTGCACCATCTGTTTTAGACCATCCCGATGCCTTAATAGCGCCCTCATTAATCGTTAGATTTGGGTTTGGAATAACAAAATCAGGATCTACCTCTTTAAATGTTCCAAGGCCAACACAGGTAGGACAAGCTCCATAAGGGTTATTAAATGAGAACATACGAGGTTCAAGTGCTTCAACTGAGAATCCGTGCTCTGGGCAGGCGTAGTTTTGTGAGAAAAGTATATCCTCACCGTCGGTGACTGCAATTTTCGCTAGCCCACCACCTTGTGCTACAGCAATTTCCAGCGAATCGGCAATACGACTCCTCGACTCCTCATTCACAACAAGCCTATCTATAACTATATCTATAGAATGTCTTATATTTTTTTCAAGCTTAATCTCTTCTGATAGCTCATAGATATTCCCATCAATCTGCGCACGAACAAAGCCCTGCCGTTTTGCATATTCAAGCTCCTTTTGGTGCTCACCCTTTTTAGCACGAACAACAGGCGCCATAACCATAATCCTGCTCCCATTTGGGATGGATAGCACAGTATCCACCATATTATCAATCGTCTGTTGAGTAATTTCTCGTCCACACTCCGGACAATGAGGGATACCAATCCTTGCATATAAAAGCCTTAGGTAGTCGTAAATCTCGGTAACTGTTCCCACAGTAGAGCGCGGGTTATTTGATGTTGTTTTTTGGTCGATCGAAATTGCTGGAGATAACCCTTCGATATAATCGACATCAGGCTTTTCCATCTGCCCTAAAAATTGCCTAGCATAAGAGCTTAAACTCTCAACATAACGCCTTTGTCCATCCGCATATATCGTATCAAAGGCAAGCGAAGACTTACCGCTTCCTGAAAGCCCTGTCATAACAACCAACTTATCCCTTGGTATCTCGATGCTTATATTTTTAAGGTTGTTCTCGCGTGCCCCTTTTATTACTATCTTATCTCTTGCCATTATTTCCTCCGTTATTTTTTGCCTCGAAGCGCTTCTATCTTATCACGCAGATATGCCGCTTGCTCAAACTCAAGCAGTGAAGCTGCTTTTTTCATCTCTTTTGTCAGTTTGTCTATTAACATCTTGCGCTCTGCCGCTGTAAGACGTTTTTTGCTTCCCTCGTCTACCTCCTGTTTTGAGATAGTCGCTATTTCACGAATACTTTTAATAATCGTTGTTGGTGTTATTCCATTTTCCTTATTATAAGCCTCTTGAATAGCACGACGCCTATATGTCTCTTCAATTGCCCTCTCCATCGAGCGGGTAACATTATCGGCGTACATATAAACCTGACCGTTTTCATTTCTTGCCGCACGCCCTATCGTCTGAATAAGCGATGTTTCATTGCGCAAAAAACCCTCTTTGTCTGCATCAAGGATAATAACGAGCGAAACTTCTGGTAGGTCAAGTCCCTCGCGGAGCAGATTAATACCAACAACAACATCGATATTGCCAAGGCGCAAATCACGCACTATCTCAATTCGTTCCATCGTATCGATATCGTGGTGCATATATGTGACATTTATACCAACCCCCTCAAGATAGCTTGATAAATCCTCCGCCATCTTTTTGGTAAGAGTGGTTACTAAAACCCTTTCTTTTCGCTCAATCCGCTCATTCACTGCAGATATTATATCATCTATCTGCCCTTCGGTAGGTTTTACGAATATCTCAGGGTCTAGTAGTCCTGTTGGTCTTATAACCTGCTCTACTATCTCTGTGCTATGCTCACGTTCAAAATCAGCAGGTGTTGCAGAAACATATATTATCTTATCTGTTTTATCATAGAATTCATCAAAACGAAGTGGCCTGTTATCAAAAGCTGACGGCAGGCGAAATCCATAATCGATTAGATTTTTCTTTCTTGAAAAATCCCCGCCATACATCCCGCGCACCTGTGGCAGTGAAACATGACTTTCATCAACTATAAGCAGAAAATCCTTCTTGAAGAAGTCGAGCAGTGTGTGCGGTGTGCTTCCAGGTTCTCTTCTCGATAACACCCTTGAATAGTTTTCAATTCCGCTGCAAAATCCCACTTCTGAGAGCATCTCCATATCATAGAGAACCCTCTCCTGTATCCTCTGCGCTTCAATTAGTTTTTCATCCTCTTTGAAAAATTTTACCCTCTCCCACATCTCAGCTTCAATATCTGCTATCGCCTCTTTCATCTTATCCGGAGGCACAATAAAGTGGGTTGCTGGGAAGATAGAAATATAGGTAATCGATGCCTTCACTTCGCCTGTGACAATATTAATTTCCGATATTCTCTCAATCTCATCGCCCCAAAACTCAACTCGAATTCCGATGTCGTTTGTATAGGCTGGGAGTATCTCGACAACATCTCCACGCACTCTAAACTTGTTTCTTGTAAAGTTTATATCATTTCGCTCATACTGAATTGAAACAAGCCGTGCTAACAGCTCATCACGCTCAATCTTCATCCCTGTTCTCACAGTAACGACCATCGTTTTATAATCAATTGGGTCACCAAGCGAATATATACATGAAACAGAAGCAACTACTATAACATCCTCCCTCTCTGACACAGAGCTTGTTGCGCTGTGGCGAAGACGGTCTATCTCATCGTTAATGCTGCTATCTTTTTCTATATAGGTATCGGTCCCTGGAATATATGCCTCAGGCTGGTAATAATCATAGTACGATACGAAATATTCAACTGCATTCTCCGGAAAAAATTCACGAAGCTCACCGCAGAGCTGTGCGGCAAGTGTTTTATTGTGCGCAAGCACTAAAGTGGGTTTGCCATACCTCTCGATAACATTTGCCATAGTAAAAGTTTTGCCCGAACCAGTAACTCCGAGCAGTGTTTGTTCTTTTGATCCATTTTCGAGATTTTTGGCGAGTTTATCTATAGCCTGTGGTTGATCTCCACATGGCTTCATCTCTGAAATAAGTTTAAATTTCCCCATTATCTAAATACTCCACTTTCCCTAAGGGATACATAGTCGTCATCAGTTACTATAATGTGATCAATCAACATAACACCAATACTATCAAGAATTGATGCAATCGTCTTTGAGGACTCAAAGTCGTTAATTGATGGAAGAGCTATACCTGATGGATGGTTGTGTGCAAGTGCTATTGAAGCAGCATTTGATCTTATTGTAAAATCAACTATCTGTTTTATTGTTACCTGACTTAAATTCACTATACCTTTTGATATCTTTTCGCACCGAACAAGTCTTCCAATATTATCAAAAGCCGCCGCATATACACACTCAACCGACTCACCGATAAATTTCGGTAGGAATAGCGCACCAATCTTTGGACAGCTATCGTAGATAACATTTTTATTCCTACTTCCAAGTGTATAGTAAAATTTTGTCATTTCAGGGATAAATCTAATATAAGATGCCGAAACTTTACCTACTCCTTTAACCAGTAAAAGCTCTTCGTAAGGCGCATCAAAAACAGCCTTGATAGATCCAAATTTTTTTATCAGATTGTGAGCTATTTCATTTACATCTCTTAAAGCCACGCAATATCCCAATAGAATTTCTAAAGCTTCATGGTCCGCTAGCGACTCGAGTCCATTTTTTATCATCTTTTCGCGTAACCTCTCTCGATGCCCCCAATGGGAATGCTTTTCTTTTTCCATATTCATCCCCCTTTTAAGATATTATAAAACAAATAAAATTGTTTTTAAAGCTATTTTTTGCTTTTTTTGCATTTTTAGTGATATAATGTATCTATCGAATTAAAGGTGTGATTTAGATTTTAGAAATAAAGATTAAGAAAAATGATAGCGGACAGCGGGTTGATAAGTTTATTCAAAAAAGTTTCCCCAAAATATCAAGGGGTGAGCTTTTTCGTTATTTTCGCAAAAAAAGGATAAAAGTATCCGATAAAAAAGTAGCGCCCGAATATATCCTAAACGAGGGCGAAATATTAAAGCTCTATATCAACGACGAATTCTTAGTGAAAAAGGTTACAAAACACGACTTTTTACGCGCTAAGGGTGAAATAAATGCTGTCTTTGAAGATGAGAATATAATAATTATAAACAAACCTGTCGGTGTTATCGTTCATGAAGATAAGAGCGAGTTTGTCGACACCCTTATTAACCGCACAAAAAAATATCTCTATGATAAAGGCGAATACAACCCAGAGGCTGAAAACTCCTTCGCTCCAGCGCTCTGCAATAGGATAGACAGAAATACCGAGGGACTTGTTATTGCTGCTAAAAATTTCGCGGCTCTCACCGAAGTGAACAGGATAATTAAAAATCGCGAGCTTATAAAAAAATATCTTTTAATCTGCCATGATAGGCTGCCAAAAAACACAGATAAACTCACCCACTTTCTGCTAAAAGATAGCGATCGAAATATGGTTTTTGCAGTTAAACCGGATAGAGAGGGCGCTCAAACGGCAATCCTCTACTATAATCTTATCGAGAAAAAAGAGCACTACTCACTCGCAGAAGTAAAGCTCGTTACCGGTAGAACTCACCAGATTAGAGTTCAGTTTAAAGCGATAGGTCACCCACTGCTCGGCGATACTAAATACGGTAAAGCCACAACTATTGCAGGCAAAAAACTTGTGCGCCAGCAGCTTTGCTCTTATAGTCTAACGTTAAACCCACCCGAGGATAGTTTTCTTTCATATCTTTCAGGTAGAGAATTTAAGATAGAAAGAGTTTCATTTTTAGATAGCGTTTGGAAAAAAATATAAACAGGTTGATTTAAAATGGAAATATCAAAAATAACAAAAGAAACAGCTTCTATTGCAAGTCATATCTATGCAAAGAGCTGGAAAACAGCATATCGCAAAATAGTTCCTGATAGTTATCTTGATACACTCTCTCTTGAGCGTTGGACACCACTTCTATCAAACTCACCATTCTCTGGATATCTGTTATCAGATAATGGTAAATATATCGCGACTACATCTATCTCAAAGGCAAGAGATGATAAAATGGAGGGATTTGGAGAGATAATTTCCATCTATCTTCTGCCGGAGTATTTCAATCAAGGATATGGCAGTATTCTAATTAAATTTGCGTTATCAGAGCTTTTTAAAGAAGGGTTTTCTAAAATATATCTTTGGGTTCTTGAAGATAATCTATCTGCACGAAAATTCTATGAAAAACACGGCTTTAAACCAAACGGCGACAAAGAAGAGCTTATTATTGCTGAAAAAAAGCTTATCGAACTTCGCTATACGCTAGAATAAAAAAATATCTGAGCTTATACTCAGATATTTTTTTATTTATTTAATTTCAGTCATCCAAAGTCCGTGCAGATTACAATGGGCAAACACAGCCACAGGCTCATCATCGATAAAATCGAAATAGAAAACAGGCTCCTCAGGAACAGCAACCGCTTTTCTCTGTCCGCCGCTTTTTGTTTCAACATATACAAATGTTATATGATGCTCTTCTATCATCGGGTGTATAACACTGCCAACAGAGACTTTTATGCCTCGCTCCGTCTTCTCTACAAACGGTAGATGTTTTTCGGTTGCAGCTTCAACAGTGTTTGGCTCTAGGTGAGTCATCGGCTCACCGCAACATATAAGTGGAACCCCTTTATCTTTAATCATACCTACTAGGTTCCCGCAGTGTTTACAGATATAAAATTTCGTTTTGTTTGGCATATAAACCTCCTTTATTAACACTATTCTACATGTTTGTTGGAATTATTTGCTAGTTTCAGTATAACATATAAGAAACTCGTGTCAATAGATAGTTTACTCAATTATCTAGTAATTATAGCATATGCGATATATCCTATATAAACCACAACTGTTATTACCCCTTCAATCGGCTTCATCTTACGTGAAGTTAAAACAAAGAAATATACAAGCAAAGTGGCAATTATAACGAAAATAATATTTGTAAGGCTTGTTACAGCTATCGGTGTTATTGCAGATGAGATACCGAGAATAAACAAAATGTTTAAAATATTCGACCCAACGGCATTTCCAAGTGCAATTTCATTTTCTCCTCGCATCGCTGCAACCGCACTGGTTACAAGTTCTGGAAGAGATGTTCCAATTGCTAGCACAGTAAGCCCTATAATCGCCTCCGACATACCAAGTGCAGTTGCAATTTCTACCGCACTATCAACAACTAACTGACCACCAATTATTATAGCACTCGCTCCAATTACTATAAATACAATACTTCGAAATACAGGAGGGGTTCCCATACTGTCATCAAAAAATTCTTTTGTTTTATATGCATCTTTAATCAAATATCCGATATAACCAAAACATAAAACAAGCATAATTATGCCATCAAATCGAGATAACATCCCATCAAGCGCAAAAACAAGAAGTAATACCGCAGATATCGTAGCTGCTGGGAAGTCGCGTCGAACAAGGTCTTTATTTGATTTAAGCGTATTTATAATCGAGCATATTCCAACTACTATCAAAAGATTAAAAAGGTTCGAGCCTGTTATATTACCAAGAGATAGGTTGTTTCTCCCCCCAATTGCTGCTGTAACGCTTACTGCAGCCTCTGGAAGCGAAGTACCTAGCGAAACAATAGTAAGACCTACTATAATTGGTGGTATACTAAACTTCCTTGCAATATTACTGCTCCCTGAAACAAATAAGTCTGCACCTTTTATTAGAGCTACAAGCCCTATGACCAAAATAAGATATTCCATTTTTCCCCCATATATTATCTGAAATAAAAAAAACTCATACCGCAAAAAGCGATATAAGTCTTGTCGTTTAAAATGCAACCGGTTTTCCTAAAAAAACGCGTTGACGATTACACTGCGCAAATCTGCGTCGACTACTCCCCCACATTTACTGTATCATAACAACTATTCAGAAGTATGTCAATAGTCCTTACATATTATTTACATAGTTTTTATCTTTATCCAAAATGCTTGCCTACTATCTCTTTTAACAAATAGAGCTTGCAACAGTTAAGCAAAAAATGGTATAATTTCAAAAAAATCATAGGAGCATTATGAAAATATTACTTGTATCTACAAACTCAAAATATATACACTCATCTCTTGCAGTACACTATTTAAAATCGGCAGTTGATTTTTTAGAGATTGAAATTTTAGAAACAACAATAAAAGAAGATAAAAATAAACTTATAGAAAAAATACTATCAAAAAATGCAGATGTTATTGCTTTCTCCTGCTATATTTGGAATATAACCTACTTAAAACCAATTTTCGAAAAGATTAAATCTCTCTGTAAAACAACAAAAATTCTTCTAGGCGGCCCTGAAGTGAGCTATAACCCACAAGAAGTACTAGATGAAAATCCTGCTGTAGATTATATCATTTGCGGCGAGGGTGAAGAGCCATTTTTAAAATTTTCAAAGGTTATTGCAAAATCAACTAATTTTTGTGATAGCGACTTTTATGATATCGAAGGTTTTTGCTCTAAAACTAAAATTAGCACACCGTTTTATTCAAAAAACGAACCTAACTCTCCATATACAGATGAGTACTTTAATAGTTTAAATGGCAGAATCGCTTATATTGAATCGAGCAGAGGATGTCCTTTTAGCTGCAGTTTCTGCCTCTCTGGCGAGGGTTGTAGTCTTCATCACTTCAGCTTAACAAATCTGTTTAGCAATATAGAGAAACTCAAAAAAAGCGGCTGTAAAACCATAAAGTTTGTCGATAGAACTTTTAATGCAAACAGTAAAAGAACAAAAGAAATATTAGACTATTTGATTGAAAATTATAACGAAGATGACAATGTGTGTTTTCATTTTGAGATTGCCGCTGATATCTTAACTGATAAACTTATTGATGCATTTAACTCAGCTCCTGTAGGACTCTTCCAAGTTGAAGCTGGTATTCAGAGTGTAAACGAAAACACCTTGATAGCTGTCCGGAGGAAGACTGATACCAAAGTCTTGCTTCAAAATCTAGTACAGCTTCAAAAACCGCGAAATCTCCACCTACATATAGATCTAATAGCAGGGCTGCCAGGTGAGGATTTAAGTAGCTTTATCGATGGATTTAATACAGTTTATAATATTCGTGCTGATATGCTGCAGCTTGGATTTCTAAAGCTCCTCCATGGAAGCTATATGAAAAAAAACAGCGAGTTTGCAAGTTTTAACAAAACTCCTCCTTATACTGTTATCAAGACAGATTGCCTTTCACCTTCGGATTTAAACCAACTTGAACTGGTCGAATATGCTGTTGATAAGCTCTATAACAGTGGGCGATTTTCAAATCTGCTCGACTTTGCAATGCCATATTTCAAAAACCCGTATGATTTGTTTTTATCTTTTGCAAAAAGTGTAAATCCAATTTTCAAAGAGGGACTTGAGGATTTCTTTACAAGGACTTTCAACTATTTTAGCAGCGTTATCGGTTTTATGCCAACGATCGATTTCTTGAAGACCGATTGGGTTTTGACAAATAACAAAGGGGCATTGCCTATGAGTTTGCGACAAGAAAATATGGGGATACTTTTGCGTGAGATAGATAAAATCGAAGGACACCGCAGAAAACCCGCTCTCAAACGCTCGGCTGTAGCACTTTTATCAAAAAACAAAATTCTGTATGTCGATTACACCGATAAAAATCCTGTTACAGGGCGGTATAAAGGGGTTTATCTTCCATTAACTGATGATATTAAAAACAGAATTTTGTTAAACAGCTAAATTAATATTTAACAAGTTTTTTGCTCGCTAAGTCACTTAAACTTCAAAACATAATAAAAAGGACTGCAATGTTTATATCCATACATTGCAGTCCTTTATGTTATTATTTAGTTTTCCGCCTATCATCATCTGATTTTCTGCTGTAATATTCTTTTTTAGCCTTATACATCGCTTTGTCCGCCTCTTCAAGCTTCACTTCAAGCTCAGTACCTTGCCTGCTTGACGATGTACCATAAGAAAGATTTACTTCGGTATGCTTTTTAAGCTCTTCTTGAAGTTTGCTCACTCGGTCTAGAAACTCACTTTCGCTATATCTATCACACAATATAACAAACTCATCTCCGCCAATACGATATACCATATTGTTAAATATCGACTTTAAAAGGTTTGCACTATTTATTATTAGCTCATCTCCAAATGCGTGTCCGAGCTTATCGTTTACCTGTTTTAAACCGTTTATATCGACAAATATTATACCTACAAACTCCGGAT
>CAYJGP010000074.1:0-10211 GCA_964369435.1 uncultured Oscillospiraceae bacterium
AATTCCTGCTGTGCACGATCTGTTGCCTTTGTTTATAATCCTACAATTATGTAATTGGAAGCTTGTTATAAGTGCGGATTGCAGACCTCCCCTTTATGGGACGAAGGGAGCGTGAAACATTTATTATTGCATCCACCCTATCCGAAAGGTAGGTTTTAATACGCAGGCAGACGGCACGGTGGGTTTCTTTTTTATAACAATATAGTTTTTTTATTGGAGATTTTTATGGGACGCTTTGATAGAACAACCGCACTTATCGGTGAGCAAAACATCGAAAAACTAAAAAATGCATCTGTATTAGTAGTAGGACTTGGTGGCGTTGGCGCCGCTTGCACCGAGGCTTTAGCAAGATCTGGTGTTGGTACCCTCTACCTTCTTGATTTTGACGAACTGGCTCTTACCAATATAAACAGGCAGCTTATAGCTGTATCCGAAAACATTGGTAGAAACAAAGCATTAGCAGCATTTGATAGGGTTATCTCAATAAATCCCGATTGCAACGCGATTGCTATGCCAATATTTATAAATGATGAAAATTTGGATAGTGTTTTATCGATATCTGTTGATTATATCGTAGATTGTATCGATACTGTATCATCAAAACTTGCTCTTATTGAAGGTGCTAGTAAAAGAGGAACCGCTATTATCTCATCAATGGGAACAGGTAACCGGCTCGACCCAACCAAGGTAGTTTACGGCGATATAAAAGAAACATCCGGTCATGGTTGTCCACTTGCAAGAATAATGCGACGTGAACTTAAAAAGAGAGGAATTTTTGATCTTCCAGTTGTCTTCTCTACTGAGATGCCGACTAAAACAACAGTCGGAAGCGAGAACGGCAGAAACCCACCTGCTTCATCTGCATTCGTTCCAAATGTCGCTGGATTCACATTAGCTTATAGAGTTGTCAGTGATATTATAAAAGAATAAAACTCTCCCCTTTGCCAAAACTTATGGCATGGGGGATTTTTTATGAAAAAAATAATTTTTGGTCTTCTCGCTGGAATTATCAGCGGTATTGTTGGAAGCGGAGGTGGTATCATCCTCGTTCCATTCCTTGAGAAAGAGGGATTATCTTCAAAAGAGAGTCATATAACAACACTTAGCGTAATACTTGCTATAACGGCTGTTACAATCGTTTTAAGGCTTATTTCAAGCAGAGATTCTCTTTCATATTCCTACCCATTTATCGTACCGGCAGTAATTGGAGGAGTTCTTGGTAGTTTTGCGATTAAAAAGATTAAAGTTCCGCTTCTTAAAAAGATATTTGCTGTTGTCCTTATTTTTTCAGGCGTTAGGATTTTGTTTTTATGAGTTTTTTAATTATTTTAGCAGCATCGTTTTTAACTTCACTCGGAGTTGGTGGAGGCGCATTAACTTCGCTCTATTTCACAGTCATTATGAACATTGATATAAAACTTGCAACAACTGCATCAATTATTCTTTTTATCCCAACTGCAATTATCTCCGTCTGCATCGGGTATAAAAATAGGTATGTAAAACTAAAGTATTCACTTTTGATTTCACTTGGCGGAGTGGTTGGATGTCTTATAGGATTCTTTATATGGAATGCTGTCGAAACCGAGATAATTCGGTCGATATTTGCCGGATTTCTTATTATTTTTGGAGTGTTAGAGTTTTTTGTGAAGAAAACGTAAAAAAACTCATAAAATAATTATACGTTTTACTAACTTGTAGTTTACAATTAAGTGTGATATTATATATGTAGTATATCATTATTAGTTATATAAAAAACTCAAATATTATAAAGGAGGTAACCGATGTTTGAAAACTTTGAAAGCGGAATGCTAAATCCTTATGAAATTTACAAAAATGAGACCACAAAAATAGTTGTTGAAAAAGATGTTCCCCCATCTACTACTGCTACTAAAGAGGCTTATGATTTTGCGCTACTAGCTCCAAATGCTTCTGAATCAATTAAGAGTGCATGGGAGTCGGCTGCGAAAAAAACAGGGGTAAATCACAACGATAACGAAGGAAACCTCACACATATCAACGCTATGTTCACCCTTCAACTTCAAGATAAGCTACTCGGGCGTGGAAATGACTTTCTTGGTGCAGATATTGAATCGGCAATCTCTGCAACGAAAAGAGCTCTTCATTTAATGCTAAATTCACCGAACGAAGTTTGTTGTGATAGCATTGATAGAAGTAAAGAAATCGCTTTTTACAACGCATTCCTTGATTGTCTACATGAAAAATAGATAATAGTTTTATCTATCTTAAATTCACAAAATAAATCCACCGGCTAGTCCGGTGGATTTTATAATATTGTCTTAATACACAAAAAATATATCAGTTTATTCAATCGGCAAGTCATTCGATTTGAGAAAACTTTATTTACCCAAATATCTCCTTTGAAATATAATTTCCCCGTCTATGATATGAAAAAACCCACAACTGCGAGCTCTTTTAGAATTTTTTCATTCAATAATTGCCCATTCACCATCTTCAAAAAATATTCTCTGCTATGCAAATTGTTTTTTCAATCTGAAACTTTAAATTAATCACCATATATTATTTAAGCTACATTTTAATCTTTGGAAATCTACTTATCGCTATGTTATTAAGCAACGCTAGAGAAGCGATTGCTAAAATAGCACTAACTCCAAAAATAATATAAATATTTACTGTGAAAACAATAACTGCAAAGCCAATTGCTCCAAGTATAACCCAGTTTATAAGCATAGAAATCACTACATTTGCATTCTGCTTTATAGCTTTTGATTCATTCTCCCAGCTGAGTTTTGGTTTTATAACATCAACCATAGCGTCTATTGCGCAAAGTGTTATTGATAAGAGATTCGCAAGTACAGCAGCTAAAATAAGCTCAAATATACCCACTCCAAACATTATATGTGCAGTTACTGCCATCACAATTATAGTTAGGAAAGAAATAATGTAGCAGGCTATAAACTTACCGAAAACTATTGTGGATGGGCGAATTGGGAGTATTTTAAGCTGTTTAAAAGCTTTCCCTTCTCTTGATATTATCGTGGCAGCAGCTGGATTTATGCTAGCTACAAATATCATAAGCGCTGCAAGCACAAGAACTACATAGTAAAATGGGACAGTTTCTAGCATGATAGCTATGTCAAATGATTCACCAGCACTAAAGGTTGGCACTACTAAAATAATAGGTCCTACAAACAAACTGCTGAGTGCATTTATAGCATAAACAGGTATACGAAGCAGACTGCGAAATTCATTAATAATAAAATGAGAAAGAACACTCTTTGAAGCGGTTGATTTATAAACTATCTCTTTAGTCCTTTTTTTCCTTTTTGCCATCGATGAGAATGAAACGCTCTTTGCATATCCCCATGAGCAGAAAAGTGTTGTCAAGTAGAAAAATACTGCTGTTATCGCAAGATATATAAGTAAATCAACAGCCGAACCATCTGTTAGAGCATTTAGTATAAATGCAAATGGTGGGAAGTAATTCATCGCACTATCAACAAGTGACCCTGCAAAATCAGCAGTTATCCCAGCACCGCTCATCATTGCCTGCTGTATAGTCATCTGAAGTGTTAAATATAGCATAAGACCGATTAATGAGAATAGCACCGCAAAGAAATTTTTATATGGAAGCATCCTTGATAGTTTGACTATTGCAAACGCTATAAGTGACGCAAATGTCAGAGGGATAAGCGCAATCGTGAGCGCTATTATTATGAGAAAAGGGAAGAAAAATATGGTTGTTTTTACAAATAATGAGTATATGACACCGTTTATCAGCATTATGGCTATCGCTAAAAGACTGTTTGTTGCATAAGTCGTTAGAAACTTTGAAGCGTACAGCGTTCTGTGACTTATTGGCAGTGTTAGAAGATATTTTGTATCTTTCGCTGCAAATATATTTCCAAACATAGAAAATGAACCGATAAAGATAACCGCTAGATATGAAGCTAAAATGCCGAGTAGTAGAGTGAATATCTGAAACTCAGTTGGCAAGCTGCTAGACAGTAGGTACATACCCATTGCATAAGAACCACCGATAATCACTACAAGAGCTACAACAAGCGCTCCATAACCTATCTTTTTAATCAACGAATTTTTCGCACCGCCCATTCTAATGGAAGTTTTCAAATTCACCTTTAAAAGTGCTCCGAGATTTTTCATCTAAAACCCCTCCTTATCAGTAAGCGTTAAGAAGAGCTCTTCAAGACTCTGGTCAGTCGATTGACGAAGTTCATCAATTGTTCCGACAGCTATAATTTTCCCTCCATTAATTATTGCAATTCTATCACATAGAGCCTCTGCAACCTCAAGAACATGGGTCGAGAAAAATACTGTATTACCGTGTGAAGTATGGTTACGCATCTCTTCTTTTAGAAGATGTGCACTACGAGGATCAAGACCCACCATCGGCTCATCTAGTATCCAAAGTTTTGGGTTGTGCACAAGTGCTGCTGTAATTATTATCTTCTGTCTCATACCGTGTGAGTAGCTTTTTATTGTGTCGTTTGCAGCGTTTGTGAGCTCAAACATTTCAAGATACTTTCTTGTGCGAGCCTCTTTTTGCTCTTTTGGAGTGTTGTATACTGCGGCTATAAAATCAATATACTCATACCCTTTTAGCGAATCATAAATATCGTGGCTATCTGGTACAAATCCCATCTTCATTTTCGCTTCAATTGGGTTTTGTACAATATCAACACCATCTATCGATATATTTCCACTGTCCGGCGGAAAAACACCAGTTATCATATTTATTGTAGTAGTTTTCCCTGCGCCATTAGGCCCAATAAACCCAAAAATCTCACCGTGTTTTACTTCGAGTGATAAATTATCTACTGCAGGGTTTGAACCCTTATCGTATCTTTTTGTTATACCATTAATTTTTATCATAAAAACCTCTCTTTTCTATACTAATTTTTCTTAAATAATTATATCACCGATAAATATAAAAGTACAGATATCTTTTCAAATAAGTTGCGGTAACTTTATCTATCTGATATAATTTATAAAAGGAGGAAACTATATGGATAAGTATCGTTGCGGATGGGTTGGGGACGACCCTATCTATATAAACTACCACGATAACGAATGAGGCAAAGCTGTTTTTGATGATACAAAGCTTTTTGAAATGCTTGTACTTGAGATGTTTCAATCAGGGTTATCTTTCATAACAATACTCAAAAAAAGAGAAAATTTCAAATTGGCTTTTGATAATTTTAAGATTGATAGTGTAGCAAGTTTCGATGATAAAAAGATAGAAATTCTTTTGCAAGATGCAGGTATTATACGCCACAAGGGAAAGATTAGCGCTGCTATAAACAATGCAAAATGCATTTTAGAAATACAGAGAAACCAAAGTTTTAGCGATTTTCTATGGAGTTATGTTGATTTTAAGCCACAGATGAACTGCAAAGTAAATCTATCCTCTTCCCCACTTTCTGATAAACTTTCAACTGATCTAAAGAAACTAGGATTTAAATTTATTGGCACAACTACTGTCTACTCATTTTTGCAAGCCGCAGGATTTATCAATGACCATGAAAAGGAATGTTTTAGAAGAAGTGAGGTTTAATTATGGCAACATCAGCAGAATATATTGAATTTGTGGTTGAGTGTTTAAATGGTTGTGGTAATGTTCGGTACCGCAAGATGTTTGGCGAATATATGGTTTATTTAAATGACAAGCCTATTTTGCTTGTTTGTGACAGCACAGTTTTTGTAAAGAAGCTACCTGCAGTAGAGTCTCTTCTATCTGATTCTGACTGCGGCATTCCATATAATGGTGCAAAGGAACACTTTATATTAGATATTGAAAATAACGCTCTTGTAAAAGAGGTCGTCGATATTTTAGAACAAATAACCCCTATCCCTAAACCAAGAAAAAAACCAAGTAAAAAACCATAATAGTTTGGAATATTAAAAGAAAACAATCATAGAGCAAACAGAAAATTGGAGTGATATGAATTTTAGGAGGAGATAATATGAATGTTATAGATAAATTATTAAGCTATAAAGAAGAGATGTTAAGTGACTTTAAAGAGCTTTTAAAGATCGATAGCAAACAAGGAGAGGCAAAAAACGGAAAACCATTTGGCGAGGGTCCATTCGAAGCACTACAGTTTATGCTAAAGCGATCAGAGGATTTTGGACTTAAAACAGTTAATTTAGATAATTATATCGGTTATTCTGAGTATGGTGAAGGTGCCGAATATGTCTGTTCAATGGCACATCTAGATGTTGTTCCAGAGGGTGACGGATGGGACTTCCCTCCATTCTCTGCAACTGAACACGAAGGGTACATCTATGCTCGAGGAGCATCTGACGATAAACCTGGTAATATCATCGGGTTGTATCTACTTCGGGCGATGAAAGAGCTTGATATAAAAACAGCTAAACGTCTTCGCATTATATACGGTTGCAACGAAGAGACAGGGATGCAAGATGTTCAGCACTACTTAAAAAATGAGCCACTACCCTATTTTGGCATATCCCCTGACATTGTAACTCATGGGATAATAAACGGTGAAAAAGGCAGATTAGAGTTTTCTTATTTCAAAGAAATCGATGAATCGTTTCCATATAGCTATATAAAAGGCGGCCTTGCTGCAAATGTGGTTTTATCAAAGCTTAACGCTGAAATACCGCTTGCAAATATGTCGGCAGAGCAGATTAAAATGGTGGAAGAATCTGTTTGTGATGAAATAAAACTTCAAATAGAAGACAATATCGCAAAGCTTACCTTTATTGGTATTTCTGCACATGCAGCAAGTCCCAAAGAAGGAAAGAACGCAGCGGCTATAATGGCCGATTTTGATCATAAAATATTTGGTGGTAGCTCACTTTTCTCATTTATTAATAAATATATCTCATTTAATTCCGATGCCAAAAAGCTTGGAATTGCCTGTGAAGACGAAGTTACAGGCCCACTCACATTTAACATCGGCCTTATGGATTTTGACGGTGAAAAGGTATCTATGATTGTTGACGTTCGATATCCAGCAACGAAAAACTGCGATAATCTAAAAGCTATGATTGAAACAGCCGGAAACAGAGGTGGCGTTTCAACTAAATTCATCTCTTCATCAGAGGGTTATCAACTTCCAAACCATGAGATGTTTAGTGTTATTGATGAAGCATCGGTCGAATGCGGACTTCCAATCCCCGAGAGATTTGCAATTGGTGGTGGTACTTATTCTCGCAAATTTGGCGGTAGAATGGTTAGTTTTTCAGGTTGTGGCGAGAATGTTCACGCGCCTAATGAGAGGGTTTTAATTGAGGATTTCTACGCTCATGCAAAGCTACTTTGCACAATTTTATTTAATCTATCCCAGGTAAAGTAATTTATCTAAATAGCTATTTAGTCTATAATTAAAAGGTGTGTGAATTATAATTCACACACCTTTTCTATTAAAGCTACTTACTTTAAACACTGTTTCATAATATAGATCACGCAATCAGCTTAACTCTAAGCAGTATTTTTTTCAATGATTAAAACGAACTTGAAATATCGGACTCAACATAATCTGAAAAATCAGGGAACTCAATAACAACATCCTCGCCTAAAGCTTTATAATCCATACTTCCTGTTAAAGACATATCCATGCTCTCACCATCCATAGTTATAGTTACTTCCATAACAATATCTTGTGAAATAATATTCCCATCCTTATCTGCTAATATCGAGTTTGATAGTTTTGTATATTCAATAGATTCAGTCATTGTATCAACATCAAACTCTTCACCCATAGACGACATCATGTCATTAAGAATTTCATTCTGCTCTTCTTCGTTTACTGAATAGGTAAGTAGATAGTTATCTCCCTCTTCAGTCATTGTTACATCAACTATATAAGCTATTTCAGGTATACTTAATGAAAAATCGTAATAATCTTCTAACATATCTACCGGTGACTCTTGTTTGATTTTCATACCTAAAACATCGACATAAGAATATCCATCGTTATAGTACATACTCATATCAACAGTCATACCTGTCATGGATGTTGTTAAATCAATAGCCATCTTTGGATTTTCAATATCATTGAAATCAAGTCCCATATCCATATTCATTTCGTAGCTCATTGTTTGACCGGAATATGTTGTTTCAAACATCATCTCTGCTGTGCCCTGAAACGACATCGTTTCTTTGTAATTTTCAAAAACTGTGTTTAAAAACTCAGCTGGTTCTGGTGTTTCTTCGCCACACCCTGTAGGTAATATAGCTACTGCTAAAATCAAAATCACTGTAATTAAATGTTTTATCCTCTTCATAAGTGCCACCTTTCTAATGATTATATATTATTCATAGCATACACGAAACTGTAAAACAATTCAATATCACAAATTTATCAAATAATGTCGCAAAAACTTTAAAAAGACAGCATAATAGATAAAAAAATATCTGCATTTAATGCAGATATCTTAATTATTATATTACATCCGATAATTTTGTATCGCTGAGCTTTTTTATAACGTAATCTGTAATTTCATTGTAGACGGCCTTCGGTCCGCAGAATTTACCTTCTTGTGTGCATTCATACCCATGGACGAGGCATCTTGAGAAATAATATTCTCCATCGACATTTGAAACGATATCGTAAATTGAAATCTCCTCTGCAGGTTTTGCAATCGTATATCCACCTTTTTTCCCCTTAAAGGATTTTACAATCTCACAAAGGGCGAGCTTACGCAAAATTTTTAGAGCAAATCGAAGAGATACGCCTGTTTTTTCCGAAATAGTTTTTGCATCACGTCTTTCATTTTCACAAGCTAAAAACGCCGCTATGCGAACAGCGTAATCCGCCTCGAGTGTCAGTTTCATATTAGCTCCTATCTCACCGATAACTCGGTTTTATAATTAATCGAGAAAATCTTTTAGCTTTTTGCTTCGTGTTGGATGACGAAGTTTACGAAGAGCTTTTGCTTCAATCTGGCGAATACGCTCTCTTGTTACGTTAAACTCACGTCCAACCTCTTCTAGAGTTCTGCTTCTTCCATCTTCAAGGCCAAAACGAAGCCTAAGTACCTTTTCCTCTCTTGGAGTAAGTGTTGATAGAACTGTTGAGAGCTGCTCACGAAGTAGAACAAGTGAAGCCGCTTCTGCTGGTGCTGGTGCATCTTCGTCAGGTATAAAGTCGCCGAGGTGGCTATCTTCCTCTTCACCTATCGGTGTCTCTAGAGAAACAGGTTCCTGTGCCACACGCTGAATTTCACGAACTTTCTCAACCGACATATCAAGCTCTCTTGCTATCTCTTCAGTAGAAGGGTCATGACCATTTTTATGAAGAAGTTGACTTGAAACTTTTTTAACCTTGTTTATAGTTTCAACCATATGGACAGGTATTCTTATCGTTCTTGCCTGGTCAGCAATGGCTCTTGTTATCGCCTGTCTTATCCACCAGGTTGCGTATGTTGAAAATTTAAATCCTTTTGTATAGTCAAACTTTTCAACAGCCTTAATAAGACCTAAATTACCCTCTTGAATTAAATCTAAAAACTGCATACCACGTCCGACATATCTCTTAGCTATTGATACAACAAGACGGAGATTAGCTTCCGATAATCTTTTCTTCGCTACTATATCACCGTTTGCCATCTTCTCTGCAAGCAATACTTCTTCTTCACTTGTGAGCAGTGGTACAAGCCCTATTTCCTTTAGGTAAACCTTAACAGGGTCATCAGTCGAAACACCTTCTGCTGCTAGAATATCAGAAACATCCTTCTCAACATCTTTGACAACTTCAACCTCTTCTTTGAGCTCTATTAAATCCTCATCGACAACCTCTATACTCATCCCCTCAAGGGTTTCATAGAGCTTTTCCATCTGCTCATTGTCATAGTCTAGCTCTTCAAGTATCTCGCTTATATCTTGCGAGGTTATACTACCTTTCGCTTTTGAACTCTCTATAAGCTCTTCCATCTCGACTTTTTTATCCATTATCTTGTCTCCTTTTTTGTTCTAGCAATTCACTTATATAATCGTCGTCATCGCTGTTTTTTAAAATAATTCTGTTTTTTTCATCATAGAGTTTTGCCGCAACATCTCTAGCTGACTGCTCAGATAGATCTATCTGCGAATACTCATAATACAATCATAAAAGATAGCTTGTAACCTGCTTGCTTATGCTATCTCCAAATAGCGAAATATCAAATCGCGCATATTTATTTATTATCTCCAAAACCCTATTTACTATATCAGTGTTAAATTCTGTAATAAATGATTCCGGTGT
>CAYJGP010000075.1:0-10036 GCA_964369435.1 uncultured Oscillospiraceae bacterium
GTTTCGAGAAGTTCCATCTTTTGATAGCTCCCTGGAAACCTTTACCTTTGCTCTTGCCGTGAACGTCTATCATATCGCCCACTTCAAAGCTGTCCGCTTTTATAATGTCGCCTACATTGTAGCCGCTTATATCTTCTATGCGGAACTCACGAAGAGTTCTCTTCGGAGCGACGTCACCCTTTGCAAAGTGACCTGCCATTGGTTTGTTAACTCTTTTAGCTGATAGATCTCCAAAGCCTACCTGTAGTGCCTCGTAGCCATCATTCTCGAGTGTTTTCTTCTGTGATACAACGCAAGGGCCTGCCTCTACTACCGTTACCGGTACAACATTTCCCTTTTCATCAAAAATCTGCGTCATACCGATTTTTTTGCCGATGATAAATTTTTTCATATACCTTTCCTCCTTCGGTTATTGGTTAGGTTTCCCCAACATGACCTGCAGTGACATTATAGTTTTATCTCTATGTCAACTCCGGCAGGAAGTTCAAGTCCCATAAGGGCCTCAACTGTTTTGTTTGACGGTTTTAAGATGTCGATTAGTCTTTTGTGTGTTCTCATCTCAAACTGTTCGCGACTGTCTTTATACTTGTGCACCGCACGTAGTATTGTAACAATCTCTTTCTCGGTAGGTAGCGGGATAGGTCCCGAGACTCTTGCCCCTGTTCTCTTTGCTGTTTCGAGTATCTTCTCGCAAGAAGCATCTACTAAGCTGTGATCATACCCTTTTATCCGAATTCTGATTTTCTCTTTGACTGCCATTTTCATTCCTCCTCTATATTTATAATAAGTGGGGGACAATTTGCGGATTCCGTCACCATTTATCGCCACCCATCCGGGTGTTTAAATAGTATCTCATAAAAAATCGACAAACTTTTATTAAAGTTTAGTCGGACAGAGCTTTAAAAGCCGCAGTGCATACCTCTATTGACACAGCACGCTGTATACAGCGCCGTCTGTCAAGCTCGAAATAATGCAAATGTATTTCTGTCGCCCGTTTTTCGGACATACTCCACGAAAATTACCCGTAAATTAACGGCAACCTCTCGCTTCAACGCATATCATTGCAGTCGTGCCCTAATATAATACCATAAGCGACTAGGTATTGCAATAGTTTTTTTCATATTTTTTTACTTTTTATAATTATTTTTTTAATCACCAAAATTTGCTTACTCGAAGATCAAACCCACCCTGTATATCACCTGTCTACTGTCGAAAAAACGCCATCCCAAGCAAAGATAAATTCAATATATATAATGTATAGAAGAATGATGATTTTTCACAAAATAAACGATCAAACTTACATTCTTAATAAACTTCTCAAAAATTTGTTTTTTCGCCATCTTCTACAATTTTGCATTCACAACAGCTTTAAACCGACATAAAATAATTCTGTTTGATAACCACAGCGAACAAATTCAAGCGTTGTAATTTGATTGCATTACCGTTTGGAGAACACTTTTATAATTTTACTAATAACAAAGAGGAGTCTTTTGTGAAAAATCAAAATCAGCACAGCTATAAAAGTTGATATGCTTAAAACAAGAGTTAAACCAAAATACTGCGGGCGATAGATAAGGTGAACTTGATATTCACCCTCTGCAACATCAGCTCCTATAAAACCATAGTTCACTATATAAGTTTCGGTTTCTTCCCCATTTAAATACAAACTCCACCCATCACTATATGGAATAGAGAAAAATAATATTCCATCTTCTTTTACGGATATATCACCATGTATCTCATCATCTCTAAACGACGATATTTCAAGAGCACTGTTGTTTGCCATCTCAAGCGCCTGCTCGACCGTGAACAAATTATCCTCACCTATAAAATAATTTGTTTCAACCACTTTGAAATTCTCGATAGAATAATCGAAGTTTGTCCCCTCTGGATCTCCGTTTATCTCAAACCATATCCTTTCAAAGACGCAATTTGTGAATGTAAACTCCATCTTATTTTCGCCTTCAGTATAAAAAATCTCACCATAATCAACAGGAATACTCTCACCTAGTTCACCTATCTCACCGTAGTATATTTTCATTTCCGATTCAACTTCAGCTGTGAAATCAAATGAAATATGAAAACTTGAAGAGTAGTTTGTCTTATTGTAATCAAATGAAAGTTTAGGATTGCCAGTACTTAACGATGTATACCCATCAGTTTCACTATACGCCTTGAAAGTTGCATTATCTGCATTGTTATCAAAAAGAGTTATCGGTAATATATTCGTTTCATAAAGATTATAGTTTGATTCGCTTTCATCTTTTGTGATAGCTGTATGATTCATTATTAGAGCTTTATTTATATCCGAAACACTCTCTTCTCCCACAGAATTTGTATATACAAACCCAAGTGGAAAAGCATAATTATTTTCATAAATAGGCGAGCCTCCGTAAATCCCTATCCGTTCACTTCCATAAAGCTTATATGCAACTGAACTTGCATCTCCCACCTTGTAGTTCACTCCGCACAGATTCACAAAATCAAGCGGCACCGAGAGTCCCGCAACATAGTTTGGGTAAATTGGATGCCTATTTGCACCGAGCGCCTCAGCTAGCGCAATATAAGATGCACTCTGAACCGAGCTGTAATAGTCCATCCCATTATAGCCAGATATAAGTGAGTCGTTTACCGTATATGTTTTATCAAAACTAACAAGACGCGAAAATTCATCACTATCAAGAGTTTCTATCGCATAATAGCTATCATCATAATAGAAATCATTGTTTTCCAACTCTGAAACATTCACATTCAAGCTTCTGCCAACAGCGGAAACTTCAAACATCGCCACTACTATAACAAGCGATGACGCTATATATTTAACAGCTTTAAGTTTGATTTTTGAAACTGCTAGCAGCACTGTAATTGCAACAGCAGAAAAAACAAGCACAACACCTCTCAGCATATCTTCATCTGTTGCCAACGCAGAAAAATCAATATCCGCTAGGTTAAGTCCGCTAAGTCTTGTATATCCCACAACAAGTAATATCCCAACTGTGAAAAGTGACTTCAAGTTTATAGCGCGCTCTTCAACAGCCTTCCCAAGACAAACCCCTGCAACAAATAAAAGTCCAAATACGAATAAAAAAGCAAATCTATATGTAGCATTTGAGAAAGCATTAAAAAGACGCGGAAAGAAGTCGGAATATACCATTAAAACCGTAAAAGCAAAAAACAAAATATGTGATACTTTATTTTTCACCCCTCTGACAAAAGGAATTTGCGAAGACGCAATAAAAGCTATCGCCCCACAATATAACAGCGGTTGCTCGTAAAAACCAGGATAGCTAAATTTCTGTACTGCATCATCAATGGGAAGTAGCATCCTTATGTTTTTCATCTCGTTAAAAGATAAACTTAAAATATTTGAAAGTTCTGCCCATATATCAATACTACCTACCCTACCTCCATCGGCAATCGCCATAAGTTGAGGCAACATCATCGGCAATGAAATTAAAATTCCTGCAGCAAAAAAAGCTGCATGTTTTCCAGATTTAATCAAAAATGTTTTAATATCCCCACTATGAACAACCAGTCTAAAAAGCGAATAGAAGATAAAGAAAAAGCAGAACATATAAAATGTATAGAAACTGCACGCTGCAAAAAGAGCTGTACAAACTACAAACATCAGATGCTTACCGCGTCCAATACTCCTCTCTGCCGCATATCCAACAAGTGAAACGAAAAGAATCGGAGTTGCAAAAAAATAGTGATGTCCCCAAACTATCGCAAACGCTGAAAAACTATAAAAAAGCGCAATCGATACCGAAACAAGCTTGTTTGCCCCTGCCTCTTTCAATAATTTGAAAAAGAAAAATCCAGCCAAAACAAGCTTTGCCACCATTAGTATTGGCACAAGATATACCGACTCTTCTGGGGTTACGAATAAATAAAATATATTAAACGGATCAAGAAGCACCAGCGGAATTGAAAAGATCGTAGCTCCAAGACCTAAGCTAAAGCTCCAAAGAGGAAACCCACTCTCTACCCAATCTTTAAAGTAAGATGTGAAGGGAAAATAAGCATTTAATGTATCTGATGCAGCGAGCGAAAAAAGAAAAACACTATCCTGCGATAAATATTTTGCATAAATATAACCACCGCAAATAATCGCAACTACGAGAAAAACCATTTCTCCGTAATATTTTTTTAAAAAACTTAAAACTCTATCTTTCATACTTCCAGCCCTCAAACTCAATAAAATAGATACAATGAATAGCTAAGTGAAAACATCAAAAATGCAGAAGCTACCACAAAGACTTTTGCAAAACTATCTTTTTCTTTATTCCTCTCATGATCTTTTTTAAATAAGAAAGGAAGAAGTATTATAATTGGAAGAAAATACCATGGTTGCAGACCATCAACATACCCAGATCCTGTTGTCGAAGCGTATAGATACAGCGAAAAGGCAGTTACCATAACAGTTGTAAATGCAACTGTCGCCACAGCCAATCTGCTCTTCATGCTAAATTTAATACCTGATGTGTAGTTCCTTGCAACTTCTATTATAAATAGGAAGTATAAAAACAGTATCGTAGAAGATGGAATCACAAGCGAATTGTTTAATGCTAGTGCGGGATTAAACCCTCTCATTAGAGTTCCTATCAGATCGTTAAATGGCACTCTTAGAAACATTCTAATTATATCAAGGGCATTATCTGCCATAAATTTAAGTTGCGCCCCAAATCCACTTTGTAGCTCTCCATAATACTGCATATTTATAAGCGCAGTCCAAATTCCAAATAATATTAGCGCCACCCCAACACAAGTTGCAATAAATTTATATTTATCTTTTTTATTTTTAAATATATCAGCAGGAACAATAAAAAGAAGCAGAAAAAATGTGAGGTAGTTGACTTTTGTCAAAACCAAAACTGAAAATACTGCTGTTATTAAAATTTTATCTCGTCCTGTTATCTCACCCTCACAAAACTTCATAATATATGATACGAAAAGTATAATCATTCCATTAGTTACCGAATCAACACTATACGAGCTTGCTAAAAATATATTAAAGAACATCATCGAAAAGGCAAGTAAAAAAAGCTTGTACCGTTTTGTGTTTTTAATTGCAAAGAAAACACAGAGCGCAAACGCCAAGGCATTAATAATTCTTGCCGGATAGTACATCAATGCAAAAGTCGTTGGTAAAAACAACGATAGAAACTTCGATAAAAGTATACCGATAGTTTGCGGTAGATAGCTAAACGAAAAGTATGTAGCAGCAGTACCAAAGCTGTCAGCCGACATATCCTCTCTATCCGACAAAACAGTATGCACTTCACTGTCATCTATTGTATATCCGTCAAACTCAAGGCTTCCAGCGCCATAATACCAATCAATCGGCTCCCACATACTCTCAACATTAAATAAGCGTCCCTCCGCAGTTACTGCCGATTTTGCCAGATGTCGCTCCTCATCTTGTCCCATATTAATAGGACTTACAACAGCACAAGTAACCGCAAAAAATAAAACCGCAAAAAACGATAGCTTTGCTATATCAACACCGATAAAAGAAAAGTAGCAAATCGCAAAAATTGCTGCCGTAATAATTAGCAGTAAAACTGCTATGAAAGCTATATTTTTATTAAAGACAAGCGAAACTTTCAAAGCTTTGCCGCTCGATGAGCCATTTATAATTAACTCCGCTCCATCCGCAGTCTTATCACCCGCCATAAATGCAACTTTATTTGTCTCTGAAAGTCCTACACCGACAATTTCCATCCGGTACAAAACATCTTGCGAAAGCGGCGATATATTAAAATAGTAGAATTCGTTATCGACAAACTTCGCTGCATCAAGCGTTGTTTTATAGGCGAGAGTATCTCCATCATAAAATGAAACTTCATAAAGGCAACTATTCTCTCGCAAATATGTTCCTGTATAAATGCCCATCTTTGAAATATCCTCTTCAAAGATAACATCCTGCTCGAGTGTTAAAACACTTCCGCTCTCTATATATCCTTCGTTTAGATATAGTGAATCACTCTTTTTTTCACTATAGTTTAGAAACATATAAAAAAGAACTGCTAAGAGAAAAACTCCAGCAAAAATTCCTGCTTTTTTTAGCGCCTTAAAGTCCATATACTACCCCATTAATTAAAATTAAGATATCCGCTTTTTAACTAATAAACATTATAACCTTTTCACAAAAAAAACACAACAAAAAAACTACCGCCTAAAAGACGGTAGTCGTTTTATCTTTTCCTTAGATGTGTTCTTCGACAAAAGCCACAACATCGCCTACAGTTTTTGCATTCTCTGCAAGCTCATCTGGAACTTCAATGTCAAACTCTTCTTCAATAGCCATGATAAGGTCTACTAAATCAAGAGAATCAGCTCCTAGATCTTCAACTATTGATGACTCCATTGTTATATCTGATGCTTCAACATCAAACTGTCCTGATAAAATTTCTTGTAATTTTTCAAATACCATAATAATACCTCCTGAATTTTCTACTTTGAGTTTATACCACACTCCTATAGTTGTCAATATCTTTTTTATAAAAATTTTTCATCTTTTTTATGAACAACAAAAGAGAGTTTAAAATATTCGATTTTAAACAACTATTTTTTATCTTTTACAAATAATTAGTGCTAAACTTCTCAAAATATTGTATTATATATTTATAATTAAAAATAAAGAGGTTTTTTTATGTATGATATAGTTATTATCGGCGGTGGCGCGATCGGCGCTGCAACTGCATACTTCTTATCTAAATATAATCTAAAGGTTATTCTTCTTGAAGGTGGCGGCGACCTTTGCACTGGATCTTCAAAGGCAAATAGCGCTATCGTCCACGGAGGATACGACCCAAAACCCGACACCCTTATGGCGAAACTCAACCTATCGGGTAACCGTCTGATTGAAAAACTCTCAAGTGAGCTTTCGTTTCCATACAAAAAAATCGGCTCACTCGTCCTTGCTTTTAACGACGAGGAAAACAGCAAAATCAACGAACTCTATCAAAGAGGCATCAAAAACGGTGTGAACGGACTTTCAATTCTGACAAGAGAAGAGACTCTTAAAATAGAGCCACTTGTAAACCCTGCTGTTATCTCTTCGCTTCACTGCGAGGAGGCAGGTGTTGTTTCGCCTTGGGGAATGGTATATGCGTTTGGAGATAATGCCGTCCTTAATGGTGTTGATATAAAACTCGATAGCAAGGTAGTGAAGATAGAAAAAGATGGCGACCTTTTTTCTGTTTTTTGTAATAATGCCGAGTATAAATCAAAATTCATTGTAAATGCCGCAGGTGTTCACAGCGGTGAAGTTGCCAAAATGGCAGGTGATAATAGCATAGATATAACAGCTGTAGCTGGGCAGTACCATCTGCTCGATAAAGGTGCTCTATTTCCCACAAAGGTCATCTTTCAAGCTCCGAGTGTCGCAGGTAAAGGAATACTTGTAGCTCCAACTGCTGGCGGCAACACCATCGTCGGTCCCTCGAGTGAACCTACATCCCTCGAAGACACCTCAACCGATAGTAAAACACTAAAACTTATCGAAGATAGCGCTAAACGCTCTGTCCCATCGATTGATTTTAGCAAAACCATCCGTACATTTTCAGGTCTTCGAGCGAAGGCTCTGAGTGACGATTTTATTGTGGAATTTTCATCAGAGACCGAAAATCTTCTAAACCTTGCAGGAATAAAGTCACCAGGACTTACAGCTGCACCTGCAATCGGTGAAATGGCAGCAGAGATGCTTATCGAAAAAATCGGCGATGTTTCAGAGAAAGAAACCTATAATATATTTAAGCCAAAACCTCTTTTCCGCACCCTCTCCCCCGATGATAAAAAGTCTATAGCCTCAAAGGACTTTTCGTATGCGCAGATAATCTGCCGTTGCGAAACAGTTACAAAAGGGGATATAGAAGCAGCACTTATGCGCCCCCTTAAGGTTTCAACCCTTGAGGGTGTTAAGCGGCGATGCAATGCAGGAATGGGGCGATGTCAGAGCGGATTTTGCTCACCGAAAGTTGTTGAGATAATAGCGCAAATTCGAGGTATTTCTCCCCTTGACGTCCGCCTTGAGAGCGATAAAAGCTTTATCTTAACAGAAGATAGGAGGGGTTTGTGATGAGATACGATGTTGTAGTTATAGGTGGTGGCCCCGCTGGAATGGCAGCAGCTCTCGAAGCGCTAAAAACCACCGATAGTGTCGCTTTAATCGAGCGTGACTTTGAACTCGGCGGCATACTAAATCAATGCATCCACTCAGGGTTTGGACTTGAATACTTTAGCGAAGAGCTGACAGGTCCTGAATATGCAAATAGATTTATAAAGCAAATCTATGATAGTAAATGTGATATCTATTTAAGCACAATGGTACTTGAACTTACAAAAGATAAGAAAATTACCGCTCTAAGCCCACAAAAAGGACTTTTCACACTTGAGGCGAATGCAGTTGTCCTTGCGATGGGTTGCCGAGAGAGAACACGTGGTGGAATAAAACTTCCCGGTGAGCGACCTTCTGGTATCCTCACCGCTGGCACCGCACAGAAATATATAAACTGCACAGGATTTATGATCGGCAAAAGAGCCGTAATCCTTGGTAGCGGCGATATCGGTCTTATTATGGCAAGACGTCTAACCCTTGAGGGTGCAGAGGTTGTTTGTGTAGCAGAGCTCTCAGATACCCCAGGCGGTCTTCGTCGAAATGTCTCGCAATGCCTTGATGACTATAATATCCCACTCTATCTATCCCACACAGTCACCGATATCAAAGGCGAAAACGGCAGACTCAGTCAGGTAACCCTATCAAAAGTTGATGAAAACAAGCAACCTATAGAGAGTAGCGAAATGGTTATAGACTGCGATACTCTCCTCCTCTCGGTGGGTTTAATTCCAGAGAACGAGCTATCAGAGCTTTGTGGCGTTATGCTTCACAAAGCAACAAACGGCGCTGTCGTATTTGAAAACGGCGAGACAACCGTTCCTGGAATTTTTTCCTGTGGCAATGTTTTGCATGTTCACGATATTGTTGATTATGTCACCGAAGAAGCAAGCAAAACTGGCGCTGCCGCTGCAAACTACCGCCAATCCAACACCGCATCTCCCTACTTCAATACAGATCATTGCAAGCAGATAAGCTACCTTCTACCACATCGAGTTCACACAGATATTTCTGATAAGTTTGTGAACTTTTATCTTCGCACACGAAAAATCGAAGAGAATATAAAGATAGTTTTCTATCGTGGCGATACCGAAATAGCGGCTTATAAAAGAGAGTTTACCGTACCATCTGAAATGGAGCATATAAAACTCCCAACTGCTCTGCTAAAAAAAGCAGACGGTGATATGTTTGTAAAGATAGAGGAGGTTTAATATGAATATCTTCAAAACAACCTGTATTCTATGTCCGAGAGGATGTGTTTTAACTGTCGATGAAAACCAAAAAGTTACTGGAAATCGTTGCTCAAAAGGCATTGAATACGGAAAAGCTGAACAGACTGCACCAAAACGCAACTTTTCAACGACCGTCGCAATAGATGGCGGTGCATTTCCACGCTGTCCTGTTAAGACCGATAAAGAGATAGATAAAAAACTCGTCATAGAGGCGGCGAAGCTTACAAAAGAAATCAAACTTAAAGCACCCGTTTTTGTTGGTGATATTGTCTTGGAAAACCTACTTGGCACAGATGTCAATCTAGTTGTAAGCAGAGATATGTAAAGGCAGATTTCAACTGTAAAACAGAGATTTATAGATGTATTTTACTCTGTAAATCAAACTTTTCAATCTTTTCAAAATCGACAAATTAATCCAAAATATCTCCGAATTAACAATCGAAAAAAGACAAAAAATGTCGATAACTTATGTTTGACTTATTAGCAAACAAACTATTATAATACAAATAATCCTAACCCCCGAATGCCCACCGAAACTCAAAAGGTTTTGGTGGGCACTCTTCTTGTTTTAACTTGTAAAACCGATGTGTTAGTGATAAAATAATAAATAATACTAAACACTTAATGGAGGGGATTTTTTGGAAAAGGATAAGGCAGTGAAAATGGCAAATTTCACCTTGAAATA
>CAYJGP010000076.1:0-517 GCA_964369435.1 uncultured Oscillospiraceae bacterium
ATATAATAAGATCTCCTGTTAAAGCGCAATAATCGTAGCACTAGAAATTAATCGAGTTTATAAGATACTTGCGGCGAGCAATTCGCTAATCAATAAAATAAAGCGTTTATAATAGCGAAACTAATAAATAATCTTCACTTCGTTACGATTGTTTTCTCTCGCGAGGCAATCTTAGACGCTTTGATCTCGTCACTTTGTGGCACCGAGTAAATGGCAAAATTAAATAATAATATTTTAAAATATAATATAAATAACAAAAAGCAAGCTCTAAGAAAAAATTATGCAAGCTTGCTTTAATATACAATATTTCACTTTATAAACAAGGTGGAAAAAATTGCAACGTAATAGTTATCTTCATCCCCTGTTATCTTTAAATAAAACATCAATCTCGTCAGGTGTTGGCGGTTCAAATGAAGATGTAGCTTTCGCTAGAAGATTATCATCTATATAATAACTAACACACGCTCCATTTTTAACATCTTCATTTCTGCTCTCAATATTCTTTTTATGAGCAGAC
>CAYJGP010000076.1:537-9388 GCA_964369435.1 uncultured Oscillospiraceae bacterium
AATGCCATTCAGGAGAGATATCATTTTTTCTAAAAAATTCCGTAGTTTTTATCCGCTCATCTCTGCTCCAAAACCCAAAATCTAACACAGCGCTTGAACCAGCTGCATATATCTCAATAGATTTCTTAAATAGATAGTCTTTTATTTTTGTGATTGTTTCATCGTGTTTCGCTCCTAAATCACCTTCAAATAGTGAGAGTGATATCTCATCACAGGATAGTACAACTGCTTTCTGTGTTCGCGCAATTCTCTGTGCATAAGTTGATTTGCCACTGCAAATTGTGCCGCAAATTAGCATTACCTTATTCATAAAACCTCCCGATGTTAGCAAATAAGCTATAAAACCGGCAAAATCCCACCTATATCAAGTAAAACACCTTTACATAGTGACTCCAGATAACAATTATGGTTTCTTGCAAAATCTCTTATAGCTATGTAGCTGCGGTGGGTTTTATATTCCCCTGCAAAAGCAAGCAAAAATGGTTCTATTAAACCGCAACTGCCTCCTATAAAACCATAATCTTTAGTTTCAAGTAATATATCCCCTTTTTCAACAAGAAGCGCATCAAATCCAGATGACTTTATTGCGTTATATATTCCAATATCATCGGTAATTGCCGCACTATTATTTATTATAGCTGTGCTGCATTTTGCATAAGTTTGATTTGTGTTCACTGCATGTTTATACTGATTAATTAAATTAATATCCAAAATTTTCAAGTTTCCGAATATGGTACTTGAAAGAACAAAAGCATTTAGTTTATTATATTTATTGTGAGTTTTTCCAAGTTGTAGGGTTACAACTTCTTTACCATCATAAACACTTTCATAATTTTGTATAGTGCTTATGGAGGAAACAAAAAGATAATCAGTGGAGTTGAAGATGTTGATATCTGGGTGGTTTCTTATATATTTTGGTAATATATCTGCGCCGGATACTGAAATCGTTTTAATATCTGTGTTGTTAAAAAGATGCCTAAAATCACTATTTATAAAAACTTTGGAAACTTTTTTTGTTGGCACAAATGGATTGTTATGCATAGTTCACCTAATTTCTAAGAGCGTCTACAGCGTCTTGTCGTGCTGCTAATATTGCGGGGTATATCCCGAAAAATGTTCCGAATAAAACTGAGATTAAAAGCACGCTGAGTATCAATGGAAAATTGAAATATATACCTTCCCCTATTATAACAGAAACAATTGTTATAGTAAACTGACTTACAATGCATCCAATTAGACCGCCAAGAAAGGTTATAGTTGCAGATTCGGCGATAAATTCTTTTATTATTATCCATTTTGTTGCGCCGAGAGACTTTTTTATTCCTATTTCGCGAACCCTTTCATTTACAGAAACCATCATAATTATCATAATACCAATACACGAAACAATAAAAGATATGGCGCCAACTGCAGCAAGTAGCATTGTTACCATATATAGAATATCTTCTAATATTTCGATATGTGAGGATATATTTTCTATAGTTACCTTCTCTTCTTTGAATCTTTCATTAATAACAGCTTGCAAGATATTCACGCTGCTGTATCTGTCATCAGTCATTCTTATTGCAAATTGGGTATAACCTTCGACACCAAGTGTTGTGTTTGGTATATAAATAAGCGATGGTATGAAGTCTGAAAACATTGAGGTAAATGGATTTTCACCTGTGGTTACAACTCCTGCAATCTTATAGTTTGCAATATTTGCACCAGTTGTTATCTTAACTTCTTTTCCAACAACATTCTTTCTGCCAAAAAGTGTAATTGCCATATTTTCATCAATAATACAGACATTTTGCGCAGTTTCAAGCTGAAAATCATTGAAATATGAGCCATAAACAAATTCAAAATTTACAAACTTATCTGAATTCTCATCAACACCAAAAACTGCTGTATCAAAGTTTTGATTATTGTAGTTTAGCGTACCATAATCTATTATTACAGCTGTGCTATCACTAACATACGAAACTCCCTTAACATAGTCGTAAATCTCTGTGCTCATTTTGCTATCAAAACCATCTTCAGACATTATTATCACAGAGTTTAACCCTGCTTTATATAACATATCTGTAATATAAGCAGTTCCTAAATCACCTATACTGCTTATAGTCAGTACCGAGGTTATTCCGATAGCGATACTAATCATTATAAGTGCAGAGCGGAGTTTTTTTCTTTTTAAGTTTTTTATTGCAGTTTTGAAAACAAACAAATAATCCCACCTATTCGATAATTACCATACTATCAATCTCATCGTCCTCAGGCGGATTAATAATTAACCACTCACCTGCTAAAACACCATCATGAACCTGATATCCAGAGTTTGAGCTAAGACCAAGTGTTAAATATCTTTTTTCAGGAGATGTTCCGTTTAAGATATATACAAACTCTTGACCATCACTATCTTGTAAGACTGCAGAGAATGGAATAGTAGGTGATTTTTCATTCAACACTGAAAAAATTTCAACCTCAGCGCTACTTTTATCGATAATTGATACCTCTTCATCAAGTTTAATATTCACTTCAACCTTTTTGCTCTCATTAAAGTTTTCAAGTGAAGAAAAGGCAATTCTTGAGATAAATGAAACTTTTCCATAAAGCTTCTCCCCTGTTGTTACAGGAACAACAACCGCAAAATCCCCAATACTTATCTCGCTTAAATACTGCTCATCTATTTGGATTGAGACGAGGGTGGTGCCCTCTTTAGAATATTCAAGCAAAGGTGTGTTTGGCATTATAAGTTCGTTTGTTTTTATATTCACAGCAGCTATCTCCCCTGATGTACCAGCATAAATATATTCTGGAATAGCATCTGTATCAACTAAACTATCAAGCGACTGAGCATATGAAAGTTCTGCTAAAAGCTCTGCGTAGGCATAGTCATCTATAATAGATGGCAGTGAAAGATAAGAGGCTGTTGATAGAAGAGTTGTGATAGTAAGTTCCTTATTTACTTTAGCAATAGCTTGACCCTTTAAAACATCGTCCCCTACTGAAATATAAACTTCATCTAATACAAGTGGGTAATCCAAAATTAGTTGTACTCCATTATTTGTAACAATATCACCAGTAGCTTTCACACTTTTTGAGAAGTAGCTATACTGAACCTGCTGTGTGTTATAGCTATCAAGCGAAGCGACAACAATGCTTGGTAAGAGCGGGGTTGCAAACATTAGAATTAAAACAGCCCCGAGTAGTAGTTTTTTCTTCATAGCAAAATCCCCCTTAGTTTAGTTTGACTAAAAAAGGAGGATTTATAACATGAATTATTTTAAAATTTTAAAAATATCTGAAATATTTGAAATACCGATAAGCTCACAGTTGAATTCTCGTGATAATTTTTTCTTCTGTATCTGTGGAATAGCGCATTTTGTAAACCCAAGCCTTGTAGCTTCGCTTATCCTTTTCTCGATAGCGGAAACTGATCGAATTTCACCAGCAAGTCCAACTTCACCAAAAGCGACAATATCGGCTGGAACAGGTTTATCAAGAATACTAGAAATAATAGCCATGCAGGCTGCAAGATCTGCTGCTGTTTCACAAACTTTAAAACCACCAACAGTATTTATAAATGAATCAAGGGTTCCCATTGCAAGACCGCCTCTTTTTTCGATAACTGCCATCAATAGAAGAAATCTCGAATAATCAAATCCCGATGCTGTTCTTCTCGGTGATGGATACCCTGTTTTAGATAACAGTGCTTGTACTTCGAGTAGCAGCGGTCTGCTACCTTCTGTAATACAGGTTATCGCGCTTCCAGGGGCACTTTCGGGCCTTCCTGCAAGAAGAGCGGCTGAGGGGTTACCAACCTCAACAAGCCCGCAATCCTCCATTTCAAAGACACCGATTTCGTTTGTGTTTCCATATCTGTTTTTAACGGCTCTTAGTATTCTGTAGCTTAAATTTCTATCACCCTCAAAGTAAAGTACAGTATCGACAATATGTTCAAGGACTTTAGGACCTGCTATAGCGCCATCTTTATTTACATGACCTACTATAAAAATTGAAATATCATTTTGTTTTGCTGTTTTTTGTAATAGTGTTGTACACTCGCGTACCTGAGTAACACTACCTGCAGAAGATGTTAATGTATCGAGTTGCATCGTCTGGATAGAGTCTATGATAACTATATCAGGGCGTTCAGTAACAATGGTTGCAACTATCTCTTCGAGATTAGTTGATGAGAGCATAAAAAGGTTGTCGTTACTAACAGATAGTCTCTCTGCGCGAAGTTTTATCTGCCGCAGCGATTCCTCACCACTTACATAAAGTAGACGCAGATTATTATCCGTCAAACCACAAAGCTGAAGAAGTATGGTGGATTTTCCTATACCTGGGTCACCACCAAGCAGAACAATAGAGCCTTTTACAAGTCCACCGCCAAGTACCCTATTAAACTCTCCTATCTTTGTATCGAATCGTATTTCATCATCGATTTTAACATCTGAGAGGACGGTTGAGCTTTTAGCAGAATAGCTTATCTTTCCGACAGATGATTTTGTTGTTATCTTCTCTATTTCTTCAAGGGTGTTCCATTCCTTACAGTCAGGACATTGACCAAGCCAACGTGCGTTTTCAAATCCGCAGTCTTTGCAGACAAAAACCGACTTGCTTTTAGCTGCCATTTTCTCCTCCTAAATATTTCATAACTCCAATAGCAATATTAAACGATATTGCGTTTTGGTATTCATCGCTTTTTAGTTTTTCAAGTTCTTCGGGATTTGACATAAATCCGCATTCAATAAGTATCGAAGGGCATGTTAAATTGTGCAAAAGATAAAGTGAGCGCTCATTACTTTTTATCTCACGTATATTATCTGGTGCGAGATAGGTATTAAGTGTATCTTGAATGGTTTGAGCAAAAAGTTGACTATCAGGATGCTTATCACCATAAAAAACTTGAGGTCCTGAGTATTTTGCTATACCGTACATATTTTGATGAAGCGAGATGAAAACTGCGTTATCGATATCTTCTGTCAAATTGTAGCGGCTAATAATATCTTCTTTCTTTGTGCCAACAGGGTAAGCTACATCTTCATCGACTTCACGAGTCATAACAACTTCAAAGCCGAGCAGAGTTAGAATTTCGTAAAGTCGAAGACCTATTGCAAGATTGATATCTTTTTCATAGGTATCATCAAAAGATATAGCGCCAGAATCAAATCCGCCATGCCCTGGGTCAATTACAATTACAGGGATATTATTAGTTGTTGTTGAAATAGATGCGCTCTGCTCACTTGTAGAAAATATTGTTGCAATTATTAAAAAGACAGCAAGCAAAGTTATAAATGCTAATAGAAATTCAAGTCGTCGTGTCATATTTATCACCTCTATTAAAAATATGACCGAAAACTATTATTAATTCCCTTTTAGGTAATCTGTTATAAGCTTATTTAGTATCTGTGGATTTGCCTTGCCGCGACTCTCTTTCATACACTGCCCGACTAAAAAGCCGACCGCATTGGTCTTTCCGTTGTTATAATCGGTAACTGCGTTTGGATTAGCTTCAATTATCTTGCTAACCATTGCTGTAAGAGCGTCGTTATCGCTATTTTGAGCAAGTCCTTCACTCTCTACTATTTCTTTTGGTGAAACATCTTTATCTACGATAATTTCTATAACTTTTTTAGCCGCAGTATTTGATATAGTATTATCTTCAATTAGTGAAATCATCTGGGTTAAGTTTTCAGCTGTGAGCGCTGTTTCTTCTATTGATATATTTCTTTCATTTAAAATTCTTGATATATCGCCCATTATCCAGTTTGAAATAGTTTTAGCGCTATTTGGGCGTAGTGCGATGCAACTATCGAAGAAAAGAGACTTTTCCATAGACTCAGATAGCAGATAAGCATCGATAAATGCAAAATCAAACTCATCCATATATCGTATAGTTTTTTTGTTTGGAAGCTCTATTATCTCACCTTTTAGTTCATTAACTCGCTCTTGTGAAACTTCAATTGTTTCAAGGTCTGGCTCTCTAAAATATCTATAGTCTTGAGCATCTTCCTTTTTACGTAGCAGAAAGTTTTGACCTTTCATATCATCCCAACGAAGTGTGCACTGCTCAATTATACCGTCATTATCTAAAACTTCAGACTGCCGTGCTATCTCGTATTCAATAGCTCTTGAAGCACCGCTAAAGCTGTTTACATTCTTCATCTCTGTTCTTGTGCCGAGTTTATCGCTACCTTTAGGACAAAGTGATACGTTAATATCGCAACGGATAGACCCTTCTTGCATCTTCGCATCTGATATACCAAGATATAGAAGAATCTGCTTTATTGTTTCAAGATAGGCTTTAGCTTCTGCGCTTGTTCTGATATCTGGCTCTGATACTATTTCGATAAGAGGAACACCACACCTGTTATAATCAACAAGCGCGCCGTTCACATTCTCAAGGTGAAGAAGCTTTCCTGCATCCTCTTCGATATGTATTCTAGTAATACCGATGTTGCGAACGCCATCTTCCATAACAACTTCAAGGTTTCCTTTTCCACAAAGAGGAATATCATACTGAGAGATCTGGTAGGATTTTGTTAAGTCTGGGTAAAAGTAGTTTTTTCTATCCTGTTTACAAATTCTGTTTATCTCGCAGTTTAGAGCATGTCCCATTTTTATTGCATAGTCAACAACCTGTTCATTCAAAGTTGGTAAAGCACCTGGAAGCGCTAAACATACAGGGCATGTTCTTGAATTGACAACCCCTCCAAAACTATTTTCACATCCACAGAAAATTTTTGTTTTTGTTGAGAGCTCTGCATGAACCTCAAGCCCTATATATACATCGTATTTCATATTTCCTCCTAATTTAACATCAATAACAGATCGCTATCGTTAATAATTTTAATGCCAAGTGTTGTCGCTTTCACAAGTTTACTTCCAGCTTTTTCACCAGCTACAAGAAAATCTGTTTTTTTCGATACAGACGAGAGCATTTTACCGCCGTTTTTCTCGATTAAAGCTTTTAAATCATCTCTTGTATAGCTATCAAAAGACCCTGTAACAACAAAACTTTTACCTTCGAGTTTTGATGAACTAACTTCTTTTTTATAGCGTCCATTAACTCCGTAATCTATAAGTTTTTTAATCGCTTCTTTATTGCTCTCATTTGCAAAAAATTCTGTTATATTATTTGCCATAACTGAACCTATTCCATCAATCGTTTCGATTTCTTCGACAGTTGCTTCCATAATAGCATCAATTGTCTCAAAATGATCTGCAATAAGCATAGAAGCTCTGCTGCCAACATTTTTAATACCGAGTGAAAAAATAAGCCTATCTAGATTGTTTTGTTTAGAGTGCTCGATTGCCGCTAGAAGATTATCAGCGCTTTTATCGCCCATCTTTTCAAGCGCTGCAATTTTTTCCTTTTTAAGCAGAAATAAATCGGTATATGATGCGATAATTCCCTCTTTTAAAAGTTGCTCTACTATCGCCTCGCCAGCGCCTTCAATATCCATAGCATCTCTTGATACAAAGTGTATTATACTGCGCAGAAGTTGCGCTTGGCAATTTGCATTTATACATCGAACAGCAACCTCGCGCTCATCGTGAACAGTTTTTGCACCACAAGATGGACAAAAACTTGGCATTTCATAGGGAGTGCTGTTATCTGCATGTGAAACACTTTTTACTACCTCAGGAATTATATCTCCTGCCTTTCGAATGATGATTTTATCACCAATTCTTATATCCTTTGCTTTAATATTATCGATATTATGAAGAGATGCTCTTGAAACACTACTTCCTGCAACCAAAACAGTATCAAAAATAGCAGTTGGGGTTAAAACTCCTGTTCGGCCAACCTGAATAACTATATCATTAAGGGTAGTTTCGCGCTCTTCAGGTGGATATTTATAGGCAACTGCCCAACGTGGATATTTTGAGGTTTCTCCTAGTTTTTCTCTATCTGTAAATTTATTTAGCTTTACAACAACTCCGTCGATATCAAACTCAAAATCATCACGTTTAGATCCGAATTTCTCTATTTCTTTTATTACATCAGCTATATCTGTATAAACATTATAATATGGTGAAACAACTATTCCCTGCTCTTTTATAAAATCAAGTGATTGCTTATGGGTAGTAATATCCTCTGCACCTTCTTGGAGATTAAAAACGAAAATATCTAGAGCTCGCTTTGCTGTTATCTCGCTATTTTTCTGACGAAGTGAGCCAGCGGCTGCGTTGCGGGGATTTTTGAAAACTTTTTCACCGCTCTCTTCTTGTTTTTTAATCAGATTTCTAAAACTTTTCCTCGGCATATAAACTTCACCGCGAACAGTTAGGCTGCCTTTATATTTAATCCTTTTTGGAAGACTTTTGATTGTGTATATATTATTTGTAACATCTTCTCCGGTATTTCCGTCCCCTCTTGTAGCTGCGGTTGTTAGTTTCCCATCGTTATAAATAAGCGAAACCGAAAGACCATCAATCTTAAGCTCGACTATATACTCGGGATTTTCTACCTTTTCACGTATTCTCTCATCAAATTTATAGAGCTCATCAACGCTGAAAATATCCTGCAAACTCCCCATCTTCACATTGTGTACAACTTCTGTAAAAAGAGCTGAAGCTCGACCGTTCACCAAAACTGTGGGTGAGTTTTCGTCGTACATGTCGGGATTTTTTTCTTCAAGAACTGCTAGTTCACTCATTAACTTATCGTACTCGTAATCAGAAACAGTTGGGTCATCATTTAAATAATATTCTTCAATATACTTGTTTAATAAATTTCGTAGTTCAATAATTCTATCTTTATCTGTCATCTATTCAAATACCTCATTTTTTCTATCTTAATTATTATAATATAAGCGGGCGATAATATCCATAGTTTTTTTATGATACAGCCATATAA
>CAYJGP010000076.1:9398-10034 GCA_964369435.1 uncultured Oscillospiraceae bacterium
AGTCTGAGCTATCTCCGTGAACTTCTGTATATGCATCTGGCACTTCGCCAACAACAACAGTTGATGCGACACACGCATCGTTAATAACATCTATTTGTGATGAAATTCCAGGGAGTGTTAAGTTCACTGAAACTTTAAAATCAATGTAAACGCTGTAGAGCGACTGGTTAAGTCCAACACTCTCAAACTGCTCATAGATAGTTGAGTTTAGATAGCTTGTAGGGGTTATATAAATTCCAATAGAAGGACCTCTTCCCATAAAAAGCTGAGAGTCTAGAAGTGTGCCTAGAGGTATATCGAGAGGATCATCTATTATCTCTTCAATCTTTTGGTTAATCTCAACTGCTAGTGAAGATTTAAGCGAAGTTACAGCCTGCATATCCACAGAAATTCCCTGTATGTTGTTTGCGTCATCATAGCTAATCAAAACAAGGTCGTCATATTGTTTTGTGTTTAGGTGCTCATAAATACTCTCGTTAATAATAGCCATTACATAATTATTTACCCTGTATTCGGCTATTTTGGTAACTACTGGTCGGATTAAAATGTCAAACCCAATAAGCCCTATCACAACAGTTAGTGTTGCTAAAAGAATTAATTTAATTGAACTTTTCTTTTTTTTGTTTTTATAAATAA
>CAYJGP010000077.1:0-4446 GCA_964369435.1 uncultured Oscillospiraceae bacterium
AACTGCTTGCGCATTTGTGGTGAGCGTTAATAGTCAGTTATCGAGCGTTTTGTTTTGAGACTTATTTCTTTAACTCAAAACAGCAATTAATTATTGCGATACCTTCTCAAAATCTATTAACTCTTCACCCCACGTATTTTGCACGTGGCTGACAATTCTTTAAAGGAGATGTTTATTATGGCTGTAAAAATATTTATAGATCAGGGACACAACCCCGAAAAATGGAACACAGGTGCTTTGGGATTTGGACTTCGCGAACAGGATATTACATATAATGTTGGCGTATACCTAGCAGAACTTCTAGAGGCAGATCCACGCTTTGAAGTTCGTCTATCGCGCACCTCTCCCGACCAAATACTCGGTAGCTCAAACTCAACAAGTCTTCAGGTTCGAGTTGCTGCTGCCAACCACTGGCCGGCAGATTATTTTCTTAGTATCCACGCAAATGCAAATGAAAACCCTGAAATAGATGGCACCGAAATGTATGTATATGAGGAAGGTAGCGAAGCATATTGGCTTGCAAGACACCTATTAAATGGAGTTACTTCTGTTGCAGGTACCGAGGATAACGGCGTTCGCTTAAACCCAAGTTTTTATGTTTTGCGCAAAACAAAGATGCCAGCGGTACTAGCTGAACTTGCATATATAACCAACGAAGAAGATGCACAAAAACTCGAAAACGACCAACTGCTTTTCGCAAGAGGTCTCTATGATGGTCTTCTAAGTTACTTTGCTTACGATAACATAGTGTTTAATAATAGCGTATTATACGAATAGTAAAACAACGTTTTTTGCAATCAACCTAAAGTTTATAGCCTTTGTACAAACCGAAAATTAACAGTTGAATAATAAGCGCTTTAAGAGAGAGTTTTGTTGAAAAGACTCTCTTTTTGTGTTAATATATACAAGATAAATTTAAGGGTATAAAAAATGGGGGTAAAAAAATGGCAAAAAATAAAAACAATAATTCATCGGCAACCGCTGTTTACGATGCTAGAACACTCGGTATGCCAAAAATGCTAATTCTCGGTATACAGCACCTATTTGCAATGTTTGGCGCAACTGTACTAGTTCCTGCTATAACAGGTCTTTCAGTTAGTGCAACGCTTTTCTTTGCAGGTATAGGTACTCTACTATTTCATCTTATAACAAAACTTCGAGTTCCAGCTTTTCTTGGAAGTTCATTCGCTTTTCTTGGAGCATACGGTCTTATGACTTCAGATGGTGCCGAAATACCTATAGGCTACTCAAGTTTTGGAATTGCACTTGCTGGACTTGTTTATCTTCTATTCGCTGTTTTTGTTCGAATATATGGCACAAAAAGAGTTATGAAGTATTTTCCACCTATCGTTACAGGACCTGTTATTATAGCAATCGGACTAACACTATCTCAGTCCGCAATAAACAACGCATCCCAAAACTGGCTTATCGCAATAGTAGCTGTTGCTATCGTTGTCTGCTTTAATATATGGGGCAAAGGCATTATGAAAATTATCCCTATTCTGCTCGGTGTTGTAGGCAGTTATCTCCTTGCAGTGGCAATAGACCCTGCCGCAAGAGCAACTTTTATTGAAAACGTCTCTGCAGCGCCAATGTTTGGACTTCCCTTTGTATACGAACACAGCGCTATCTCTATCTTCGGAGCTGACTTTGATATTTCACTTTGCATATCAGCTGTTATAACAATTTTACCGATAACACTCGCAACAATGATGGAGCATGTTGGAGATATCTGTGCGCTAAGCTCAACAACGCAGAAAAATTTCATCACCGACCCAGGTCTTCACAGAACTTTATTTGGCGATGGCCTTGCAACAGCAATAGCCGCAACATTTGGTGCACCTGCAAACACAACTTACGGCGAAAACACAGGTGTTTTAACCCTTTCAAGAGTTTTTGATCCTGTTGTTATCCGTCTTGCTGCGGTATTTGCAGTACTGCTTTCATTCTCACCGAAGTTCGCTGCAATCATTTCCTCTATGCCTACTGCAACAGTTGGCGGTGTTAGCCTTGTATTATATGGTATGATATCTTCTGTTGGTGTTCGCAATATTGTTGAGAACAGAGTTGACTTTACAAAGAGCAGAAACGTTATAATAGCGGCTCTTATCCTAGTTCTTGCAATCGGCATAAGATTTAGCGATATCGGTGCTATTATTTTTACTGTTGGAACTATAAACGTTTCACTATCAGGACTTGCGATAGCCTCTGCAACTGGAATTATTTTAAATGCAGTTCTGCCTGGAAACGAATATGAGTTTGGCACCAATCAAGTTGGCGATACCGCTGTCCATTTTGATGTTTAAATTAAGTTTTATCGATAACTGTTATTAAAACTATATTTTAAATAGATTTGCCTCTTTTGAATGGCAATGGTATATTACTTAAGCAAAATCAGGAGTGAATTTATTTCACCCCTGATTTTTATTTTTGCTAATCTAATACTCTATATGTTATAATAGTTTTTAGAGGTGTGATATGAATTTAACCGATATTAATGTAATAAACAGTTTAAGAAAGAAATTTTCGTTTGACTTTAAAAAGTCGCTCGGACAAAACTTTTTAATTGACCCCTATGTCTGCCCCGAGATAGCAGCCTACTCAAAAGCTTCTGGGATAGGCGTTCTTGAGATAGGGCCAGGATTTGGAGTTCTCACCAAAGAGCTCTGTGAGATAGCAGATAAAGTTGTAGCAGTTGAGATTGATACGAGGCTTTTGCCCATTCTTGATTACACACTTTCAGACTATGACAACCTAAAGGTGATAAACGGTGATATCTTAAAGATTGATGTAAAAAAGCTAATCGAAGAAGAGTTTTCAGGTATGGAGGTAGTAGTTGCTGCAAATCTTCCATATTATATAACAAGCCCTGTTATAATGTCACTACTTGAGAGCAGACTTCCGATAAAGCAGATAACTGCGCTTGTTCAAAAGGAAGCCGCAGACAGACTTTGTGCAGAGCCTGGAAGTCGTGACTGTGGTGCAATTAGTGTTGCGGTAAATTATCTATCTCGACCAGAGCTTCTTTTCACCGTTGAAAGAGAGGCGTTTGCACCGCCGCCTAAAGTTCAATCGGCTGTTATTTCGCTTGAAATAAGAGATACCCACCCGGTTTCTCCGACCGATGAAGCGCTTTATTTCAAAGTTGGAAGAGCTTGTTTTGCTCAGCGGAGAAAAACAGCGATAAACTCAATTTCAAGTACTCTTGGAATGTCGAAAGAGCTGCTTATAAAGATATTTGAAGAGCTTTCACTTGATCTTAACATACGTGGCGAGCGACTCACAAACAAAGATATTTGCAATATTTCAGATGGAATTTCTTCATTAAAGTAGATACCTATTGTTTATTCGGAGGATTTTTAATGGCTTCTTTATCCGCTAAAATAACGATATTTTTCTTGAAAATGGCAACTAAAAATCTCATACCTCCAAACTACTCAACTGAGATTTTTAAGTTTGTTTCGGTAAAAAAGAAATATAGAATACCAAATAAGTTTGATTACTACACAGAGAAATGCACAACTGGCGCCGAAATTGAATTTATTAAACATAAGGGTAGCAATCCGTGCAAGGTTGTATATCTTCTTCATGGCGGCGCATATATTCTACCTCAGCAGGATACCTACCGAAAATATGCAGTGAGAATGTTAAAAGAATGCGGCGATATTCTTGTAGCGCTGCTTGATTACAGGGTAGTTCCAAATAAATATCCCACAGCAGTTGACGATGCTTTATCGGGGTATGATTATCTTTTGGATAAAGGTTATTTAGATGAAGATATAATTTTGCATGGTGATAGTGCCGGCGGAAATTTAAGTTTAGCACTTAGTTTAAAGCTAAAAGAGCTTTCTCGTAGTCTTCCAAAAGCTATGTTTTTGCTCTCTCCGTGGGCAGATATGACTATGAGCGGTGATAGTTACTACCATAATCACGCAAAAGATGCTTTTTTCGGATGCAATAAACCGATGACCGATAAAAGACGGGAGATATATTTAACTTCTGATATGTTTAGTTATTTTGAAGGGGCAAACAGAGAAGATCCTCTTATTTCACCGATATTTGCAGATTATAAAGGTTTTATGGATACTTACATAGTGGTGGGTAGCGATGAGATGCTCCTATCGGACAGTGTAACAGTATCAGAGAAGATGCGGGATAGCGGTGTTGCAGTTGAAATAGATATCGTTGATAGTATGTTTCATGTTTTTCCGCTGTTCCCTTATTTCGATGAGGCTAAAAAAGCTCAAAAAGATATTTTTACAAGAATTAAAAAATATTTGTAACTCTATAGAGCGCCGCCACCGACAGACTTTTCCGTCGGTGTATCTAGTGCATAGCACTAGATACCAAAACCGCAAAGTGGTTTTGGCGGCGCGGATGCCTTGTTTGCTCGATGTTTCGCCCCCACTCTTCGTATCACGGATGCCCTATTTGCTCGATGTTTCG
>CAYJGP010000077.1:4546-9815 GCA_964369435.1 uncultured Oscillospiraceae bacterium
TCGATGTTTCGTCCCCACTCTTCGTGGCGCGGATGCCTTGTTTGCTTTGCACTTTGGCACTATTGCCTTCTATGGGAAGCTGCTTTGAGCGGCTTTGCGCTCTTATCGCTATTGTGATCTCACCACTGCATCCTTTTTTTAAAATCACAAAAAACAACCTGTTATTAACAGGTTGTTTTTTTCATATAATCAAAACTCACTTATAAGAACAACAGCAGACTTCCCGCCATAACTGCCATACCACTGACAAGACCGGCTATACAAATATGATGCTCACCATATTTTTCAGCAGTCGGTAGCAGTTCATCAAGACTTATATAAACCATTATGCCTGCAACCGCAGCAAATACGAGTCCGAATAGCATATCCGATTGGAACTGCATAAGGATAAAGAAGGCAACAACCGCACCAATAGGCTCTGAGATACCGGATAGAAGCGATAATTTAAATGCCTTTTTACGATTTCCTGTTGCGAAATAAATAGGTACCGCAACAGCTATACCCTCTGGGATATTGTGGATAGCAATAGCAAAAGCCACTGGTATTCCAAGTGAAGGATCTTCAACTGTTGAGATAAATGTTGCAATTCCTTCTGGGAAGTTGTGTATTGCTATAGCAAGTGCTGAAAATAGCCCCATTCGCATTAGTGAATTTGAAACGTTTGCATTAGTTTCAATATTTTCAAGGTTTGGCATCTCATGCGGATTTTCAGCTGATGGCACAAACTTGTCGATAATAGCGATAATCGCAATACCTATAAAAAAAGCAACAACAGCAAGTGTTGTTCCACCTCGCTCACCTGATATGACAGTTAGTGAATCAACTGCCTTTGGCAAAATCTCAACAAACGATACATATATCATAACTCCTGCAGAAAGACCAAGCGCAAAGGATAAGAATTTTTTATCTGTTTGCTTCACTATAAGTACCAAAGCACTACCTATTCCAGTTGATAATCCTGCAAATAAGGTAAGCCCAAATGCAAGTAGAATATTTTGACTGTCCATTGACACCTCCAATTATTTTAACATATTTATATTATTAGTTTTCTCTAGAAGAATTCAATATATTATATGACAAATTTTTCAGTTTGTTAAAACCAAATGCATACTAAATAAGTATATTTAATTCATATTATACCAACAGAAACAATGTTTAACAATAGTTTTTAAAAATAAATAAAAAAAGAGCGGAGAGATAAGCTCTCGCGCCCTAATATTTTCACTTTAACACCACGATAAATAACTTTTTTACTTAAGCGTCTCTATTAATTCAAACGCTTTTTTTGTATCTGCTTCTGTGAATTTCGGATAAGGTCCATACTGCGCAACATTAAATCCAGCGGCAATGTTTGCAATAGCTGCTATTTCTTTCGGAGAGTATCCTTCAACAAATCCATATAGTGAAGCACCAGTCGAGCAGTTTCCGCAACCTGTTGGATCAAAAGATGTAGTTATATCAATCGACGGACAGAATGCAGCCTCTGTTGGGGTAACGCAATAGCTTCCCTTTTTGCCAACTCTGAAAAGGGTCATGTCAACAGGTAGTTTCATAAGCTCATTTATCATTCCCTCTTCGTCTTCAGGGTCTTTTCCAAAGATAAACGCTGCCTCTTTATGATTTAGCGAGAAAAGCTCAACAATATCGAGGGTTCTGTCTATTTCATATCTCCACTGCTCCATTGTTCTCTCGCGAATAGATGCCTCAATCTCCCACATAAATGTTAGTGGATGATCTTTTTTAATTTTCGCTATCTTCTCCCAGAAAATTTTATCTGTATCCTGTGCCATATAGATACCTTTTGTATCTTCATCTATCGCATCTGCTATCTGGTTTGGTCTTGTTTTTAAGTACCCTAAGTGCGACTGGCCAAAGAGAATTCTGTAATCAAAGCTTCCCTTCGGATTATTTTCGTAATTTAATATAAGCTGATTACAATGTTCAAGCTCTACTGAAACATCCTTATGCGATATTCCATTGTCTGTAAGCCAGGCACCGTATGTATCAATATAGTCCTCGCCCGCAGCACAGACAAGTCTACAGCTATCGGTAAATAAACGAATCCCTGCAAGAGCAAAAAGAGAAGGTCCTCCTATATGTGGCTCTGAGAGTCCATTTGCTTTTGTTTCTATCCTATCCGACATAATATTCCCTGCACTTAAATACTTCGCCATTATAAATCCTCCAGACATTTTTTATTTATTATACCATAAAAATACTATAAACACATAATAAAACCAATTTTCTACATATTTAACAAAAAAGCCAAAATATACATTATAACCAAAATATATCTACAAAATATGTTACTGAAGAAAATTGACAGACCACACACTTTAATATATAGTTTTACATTAAAGGAGTTGAAACAATTTGAATAAAGACTACACCCAAAAAAAGTACCTCTATATAATAATCGCTATCTATGGTTTCTACTATATGGCATATACCTCAACTTTTTCATTTCTAGTAACCTACCTCTCACAGTTTAACTTCTCCGACTCACAGATAGCACTTATCTTCACAGGTATGTCGATAGTAACTCTTATCTCAAAACCACTACTCGGTTATCTTGCTGATTCTAAGATACCGATAAAGCGAATAGTAACGATACTTATGATATGCAGCATCCCTTGTGCATTCTTAATTCCACTTTCTGGCAGATCGTATTTTATGATATATCTCTCGGTTTTATCACTTGCTTTTTTTGATCAGTCACTGCTCACCTTAATCGACTCATGGACATACATATCAAGCTCTATAAACCAAAATATCATCTACAGTGTCGCACGTGGTATGGGGTCTTTTACAAGCTCACTTACAGGACTTGTCACCGGTCGTGCCATGGAGGCTCTCGGCGGTGAAATCATATTTGTTTTCCATACGATATTTATGAGCATAGCGCTTATAGCTGCTATTTTCTTTATAAATGTACCGATAAGCGCAGATACCGCAAAATCTAAAAAGATATCGCTTATCAAAGCTTTCACCCTTCTATTCACAAACAAAAAATATATGATTATGGTGCTTGGTTTTCTTCTTCTTAATATAGGTAATAGAGCAAACGTTACATATCTTCCTGTCATGATTGAACAGCTCGGTGGAACTGCTTCACATCAAGGTACCGCGATATTTATGCTAACTGTCGGCATCTATCCTGTTATGCTAATCTATCCAAAACTACTTCGCCGATTTGATGTCTCAAAGCTTCTTTTAGTCGGATGCGCCCTCATTATCCTTCGTATCGTCTCGATGATAGTTGTCTCCGACCTAAATATACTAATTTATGTTCAGCTTCTTGAGGCGTTTGCATTTGGATTTTTCAATCCCGCAGCAATAGAATATGCATCGAAAATAACTCCGCAGGCCCTTCGCAGTTCAGCTATCGCTTTATCTGCAACTATTCAGGTGGCATTCTGCGGAATAGTCGGTAATATTATAGCTTCATACCTGTTATCCGTATCAACTCTCAAAACTATGTATACTATCTATGTTGCTGTTGCTATTATCGGTTTACTTGTTGTTTTTTCAAGTATTAAAACAAAGCTCGATCCATCTGTCGAAGAGAGTTGAATTTTAAAGAATAATATGATAAAATTTATATAGAACGGAATTTACAGCGGACTTATCAAAAGTCCGCTTATTATTTGGGAGGATTTATGATAGAATTTTCAGTACCTGTAGCTATGTTTATGACCCTGTTTGCAGCCGCTCTTTGGGGCAGTTGGATGCAGGTTATAAAGTATAAAAAGAACTACCCTATTGTTGGAATAGTATTTTGGCTTTATGCTTTTTCTTTCTTGCTTGTTTGGGGAGTCACATTTGCTTTGAGCAAAACCCTACTACCAAATGGTATAATGAGCGCTATAGAAGGCAATGGAAGCACCCTGTTTACGATTTTCGCAGGCGGTGTTATGATGAGCACTGGTATGTATATTTCGCTTGTTGTTATGGATAATATAGGAATGCTTCTCTCAACAACAATTAGCGGCGCTACAGGTAGTGTTCTTGGTATTGCAACAACTATCTTCAATGAAGGTCTCCCCGATAAGCCAAATTCACTTCTTTTGATAGTTATAATAGCTATAATATTCTTCCTTGCAAGCTTTGTTTGCACCCTTGCTTCAAACAACTGTGCAGCTGATAGAATTCGAAACGCAGGCGGTACTGTTGCAAAACCAAAGAGCGTTTTAACAAGAAAAATTCTCGTTCTTGTTTTGATTAATAGTATACTTATGAACGGCTGGCCTATGGGCACTTCGGCTGGTACTGCAGCTGGAATTCCGCCGATACTTGTATGTGCAATTCTTGTTTCAGGTTGTTTCTTTGGAATAGCTGCTTTGTCTGCTTTTGTTTTCACAAAGAACAAACTTTGGAAGGTTGCTTTCTGTATTGGAGATAGAAAAATGCCGCTTATCCTATCCGCTATCTCGGCTTTATGCCATTGGGGCGGAAACATGATTAGCATCTATGCTATGCCGGTTTTATCGGCAACAATGAGCTTTTTGTTCGGCAGGACAGCTGGAGTCTGGACATATTTCTGGGGATTTTACCACAAGGAATTTGCAGGCTCATCAAAGAAAACACTTCTTATCCTATCCGGTGGTATAGGCCTCTATTTCCTCGGCCTTGCTGTTTTGTTTATCTATAACTTTAGTTAAGTTAGTAATATAAACACTTTATTTTTTGGTTGTGGCTCGATGTTGTACAGTAATCGCCGCAAATACTTAATAAATAATCCTTTCAGATTATTTATACAGTAAAACTTGACAAACCCGCATTTTATAAGTATTATAAGTATGCAAAGTTAATACAAAGGGGTGCTGAAAGGCTGAGATGGTGAAAACCGAACCCTCAAACCTGATCCGGATAATGCCGGCGTAGGAAAAATAGAGATATTTCTGCGTGAAGGTATTTATACTTTGCGCAGATTTTTTTATTGAGGAGAGAGTAAAATGGCAAGAGAAAAAGCAACAATGGCAATTCAAGTTCTACCAAACGTTAGTAGCGAAGAGGAGGTTGTTCGAGTGGTCGACTGTGTTATCGATTATATCGCGAGCACAGGCCTTGAGTATCAAGTAGGGGCGCTTGAAACATCAATAGAGGGGGATTTCATAACCCTCTGTGAGATAGCTAAAAGAAGCCAAGAGATATGTATTGAAGAGGGGGCGGCATCTGTTTCCACCTATATAAAATTCATCTATTCACCACAAAATGGGGTGCTTTCAATTGAAGACAAAACGGCAAAACATCAAAGATAAGCTGGCGG
>CAYJGP010000078.1:0-9697 GCA_964369435.1 uncultured Oscillospiraceae bacterium
AGGAATACCCAAAGGAGGACTTACTATGGAAATAAAAGTTAATAATTTGTCAGGAAGATATATCCCGACGTCCCCCGATAAAAAGAGCGAGTCAAAGACCGATTCGGTAAAAAACCCAAGAAACTACGATGCTATCATTATTAGCGAGAGCAAAGAAGATGAAGCGCTTAAATTACAAGGAGACCTTGCAGATAAAGTGCGCAGTGATATCTCATCTTCAAACGACTCAAAAGTTAATAGTTTGATGCGTCAAATCGAAGAGGGTAGTTATAGGATAGATATTGATAAAATAGCCGCCAAACTCATGTTTGAATAGGTGAGCTATGGAGAAATTTAAGAAGGTTTTAGAGGAGCTTACAGCGGTTTTTGTCGAACTTGCATCGATAGCTCAGGTGAAGCTTGAATCAGTAACTAGTGGTAGAGTTGCAACCCTTGAAGAATGTATGTCTAAAGAACAAGCGATATCTATGAAACTCCGAGGTCTTGATTTGCGCAGAGAAGCAACACAGCAAGAACTTGGGTTTCAAGATATGAGCTTTTCTAAAATACTTGAAAAACTAAGTGAAGAAGAGCGGATGGATATTGTCCCCATTTTCGATGGACTTAGCAGAAGCATACAGCTCTATAGAGAGATAAACGAAGATGTTGTAGAGCTTATAAAGCTAAAGAGACGAATGATTGATAAGAGTTTAAACAAACAAGGATTTATATACGAGAGTGATGGAGAAAACTCGAACTTAGATGGACAGTTGACTGATACAACTGTTTAGTAGGAGGACAATAAATGGTTAGATCAACTTTTGCGGGATTTACAACTGTAACACATGCGCTCTCTGCAAGCCAGAGGGCTATTGACGTTGCGGGTCAAAATATAGCTAATATGAATACTACAGGTTATACAAGGCAACGTCTTGATCTAGTTAGTATTCAGCCTGCAGGACCTGGCGGTGGATTTTCAAGCCACAACGAGAACAGAGTTGGACAGGGCGTTATGATTAACGGAATTGTTCAGATAAGAGACCCGTTTCTCGATATGCAATATAGAACCCAGTCTGCGAAAGTTGGAACAGCTTCGGCGACCGATGAAATTCTATCAAGAATTGGACAGATATTCGATGAAACAGATAGTACTGCTGTTAGAGCTGCACTAAACGATGTTATATCACAGCTTAAATCGATGGCGGAGACACCGAATGCATCTGAAGAAGAGTATGATACTATTGTACGTAGCTCTTTTGAAGTTCTTTTAAATATCGTTCATGAGAATGCAACAAGGGTTGATGAACTTGCAAGTGAGTATCACGATATTCTAAACGATGATATGATTCCCGAGATAAATAGTTTACTTACCGATATAACCGAGATAAATAAGGCGATAAAAGCAAGTGAAGTGCTTTCAAATCAGGCACATGAGCTACACGATCAGAGAAACTTAATGCTTGATCAACTATCGCAGTATCTTCCTATAAGCGTTGAGTATGTTGAGAGTACCGATCCTGGAGTTACGATTGAACTTCTAAAGGTAACTTTTAAAGATACAGCTGGAAATGTTCACACACTTATAGATGATGATGCAGCAGGTGAATTCACCTTTGGAACAGCTGCAGGAGGAGAGCCTCCATATACCTTAACAATTACCGATGCTGTAAACCCAACAGGAGCTACAAGCTCGCTCGATGTTGCTGATATGCTAGGTAACGGTGTCCTAAAAGGTATACTTGATATGACAAATAAGAGCGAAATCTTTGATGGTACCGATACTCGTGGTATTGGTTACTATGATAAGATGTTCGATACTTTTATAAACACAATGGCACAGGAGCTAAACTACCTAAACTCAGAAAAAGATGCGGCTGGTAATGTTACAACAGCTATAAATCTTTTTGAAACTACAGATGGTAGCACAATATTTACAGCGAACAATATAAAAGTTTCAGATGACTGGGTAAACGGCAGTATAGGCATTACAAAGACTTTTGAAACAGCAGGAGACGGTAGCGATCTTTCAACTGCTTACGATAATGTTCTTCGTATGATAAACTTATTATCAGTAGATGAGTTAACATTCAGATATCCAGATCACGAAACAGGAACTTCAGTGTTTACTGGAACAGTTCAAGGAATATACGATAGCTTGCAGTCGGTACAGTCGATTGACAGGAAGAGCTCTTCATCAATTCTTGCAAACCACCTATCGGTTTTGGAGCAGATAGATATGTCGATTGAGAGTATTTCAGGAGTTAGCCAAGATGAGGAAACAATGGATCTTATGAGATTCCAATCATCCTACAATGCGGCAGCAAGGGTTATGACAACGCTAGACGAGATGCTAGATAAGCTAATAAACAACACCGGTATAGTTGGTAGATAAGGGGGCATATAATGCGTATTACAACTAATATGATGAGACAAACATATCAAACAAGTCTTAACAATACAATGAACAGCCTCGATTTAGCTAGAAGACAATCGGAAACAGGTCGTGCGTTCTCGCAGTCATATATGGATCCTTCAGCTGCTTCTAAAGCGGTAACTCTAGAGAACAGATATGCTAGAAATAACGACTATATCGAAGCTGTTGAAGATACAATGAAGTGGCAGGATGTTCAAGAGAATGTTCTAATGCAGATAAACGATATGGCAAAAGAGGTAGATAAAAACTATTCGATGGAAGCGCTCAATGATACAAACGGAGAGGGTAGAAGTACCTATGCGAATATCTTTAGAGAGCTTCAGCAGTCGATGATTCAATCTCTCAACACGAAATACGGCAATGCCTATGTAATGGCAGGGGCAGATGCGGAATCAGCGCCTTTTGAACTGCTTGCAGATGGAACGGTAACATATAGAGATATCGATGTTAGCAGTGCAGATGCTGGAGATATGGCAACACTTACTGGGATGGAAGCAGAAACTGCGTATGTCGATTTTGGATTTGGGCTTGAGTTTGATGCTACAGGGGCGATAGTTCCTTCAAGTGCTTTTGACTCAGCACTGCCTGGGATTTCAGTAATAGGGCATGGGGTAGATGCCGACGGAGATCCACAAAATATGATAGCGCTTCTTGGAGAGATGGCGAATGTACTAGATCAGGAGCCGTTTGATTCAGAAGGCTATGAAAGACTATGGACAAAGTTTGGTGATGGAGCAGATAAAATTGTAACTGAGCTTGCGAAAATCGGTACTAAAAGTACACTTATGGATTCAACTCTATCAAGACTCGAGACGGAAAATGATAATATAATTGAGCAGTTTGATGGAGCTGTAAATATTGAGCAGTCAGAAGCAATATTAAACTTTACTTATCAAAACTATGTTTATAATATGTCGCTGAGGATTGGTACTCAGATTTTGACACCTTCTCTTCTCGACTTTTTGCAATAGTAAATTTAATTAAAAAGGTGGGTATTTATGGAACAGTTAATTAAAATTACAACAGTACCAATAGAGTATGAGTTGAAAATCAATAATGCGAAGATCCAAAGAAGAAATGGGTCGGCGGAGCTTGAAATTTCAAAAACAAAGGGCGGAATGACTATAAAAAGCCGTCCGCTAAAGCTATCGATTGACACATTTGAAATGAGGAACTCAATCTCGCCATCGCCTGCAAGAAGTGTTGCAGAGCTGCCAAACAAAGGGCAGATAGCATCTTATGAGGCTTCTGCGCAATTTGCAAATGAAGGTAAAATACTTCTAAATGCAAAACTCGATGAGAAGATTGAAGCATTCCGCACGATTTCGCAGCAGCATACCCAAAATCCAAGTGGAATGGGAAATGTTGATTTTATACCAAAAGGTAATGTTGAGTTTGAAACAACTAAACCTGAGGTTGAAATTGAATATGTTATGGATAAGCTAAATTTCGATGCGAAAATAGATAATGGAAATATCGAGTTTATCCCTGGTTCAATAGAGCTTAATATTATCCAACAAGGTGATATAATTATCGAGTATGTTGGAGAGCCTATATATGTGCCGCCAAGCGCCGCGGAGTTTTTTGGTGGCGAAGTTATTGATGTAGAGGTTTAGAATTAAAATTAAGGGGAAGATATGAGCAATAGATTAGACGAAAGTAGCTATGACCGAGATCATCTTATCACTTTTGAAGAAGGTATGTTTGGGTTTGAGGAGAATAAAGAGTTTTTACCTCTTCAAATAGATGAAGCGGATCCGAATTTTATCTATCTTCTATCAGTTGACGATGAGAATATATCGTTTGTTTTGGTGAACCCTTTTTCAGTTATGGCAGGGTATGATCCGATACTTTCGAAGTCCGACTACAAGAGTCTTGGAACAGATAATGACGAAGACCTTTCTTTTTACTGTATTTGTGTTATGAGCGAAGATCTTGGCAGTAGTAGGGTTAATTTGAAATGCCCTGTTGTTGTGAACGTTAAAACTAGAAAAGCAGTGCAAGTTATTCTGCAAACAGACATATACAAACTAAAGCATTATCTAAAAGACCTCGCAGGAGGTATATAGATTATGTTAGTATTACATCGAAAAAAAGGTGAGTCGCTAAAAGTTGGCGACAATATTGAAATAACCGTTACTGAGATAACATCAGACGGTGTTAAACTTGCCATTGAAGCGCCAAGAGATATAAAAATTTGGAGAAATGAGCTTTATGAAGCATCAAAGGCTAATTTCCAGTCGGTTGCTGGTAAAGTTGATATAGCGAAGATGAGAAGCCTAATTAAAGAAAACTTAAAAGATAGCGATTAACTATTTATGATAGAAGCCGATGTGTAAACTTCACATCGGTTTTTTGTTGCGCAAAATTTTCGGGAAAAAGTTTTTTAAAGACACAATATTTTTTGAGAAGGTAGGCTTTATGTTTCATGAAGTTTTAAAGAAAGCAAGTTGTTAGTTTCTTGAGATTTTGGAGATAGAGTTTTTTCTTGCAAAGATTTGAAAGAGTCAGGCTTTATGTTGCGCAAAGTTTTGCAGAAACCAGATTTTATGGAATGCGAAGTTTTTGAGAAATTATGCTTTATATTTCATGAAGTTTTAAAGAAAGAAAGTTGCTTGATGCTTGAAGCTTTAGATAAACAGATTTATGTTGCGCAAAATTTTCGGGAAAAAAGTAAACAATTTTCATTTGAGATAGCCATCGCGAAATTAAATCAGGGTGCCATCGCTCATATAAATGCAGCTGTTACACAATGCTGCTATTTTTTTATCGTGAGTGATTATAATAACAGTTTTGCCTGTATTGCAAAGTCCGCTGATAAGCTCGAAAATCTGTTTTCCGGTCTTTGAATCGAGGTTGCCGGTAGGTTCATCGGCGAGTAAAATTTCCGTATCCATAGCAACAGCTCGTGCAACTGCAACCCTCTGTTGCTGGCCGCCAGATAGTTGGCTTGGAAGGTGTGTTTTTCTATCATAAAGACCAACATTCGAAAGAGCAGCTTTGGCAAGTTCTTCAGCCTCTCGTCCTTTAATTTTTTTGTATCTTAGTGCAAGCTCGATATTTTCTTGAGCGGTGAGTGTTGGTATTAGATTAAAACTTTGAAAGATAAATGCGATCTCACGGGACCGAAGTCTTGATAGTTCTGTATCTGAGCATAGCTTAATCGATTCGCCTTTAAGATAATATTCACCCTCGAATTTACTATCCAAAGTGCCTATTATATTCATAAGTGTGCTTTTTCCGCTTCCGCTTTCACCGCAAATAGAGAGAAGTTCTCCCTTTTTAATATCAAGGCTTAGAGCGTTCACCACAACCAGTTCTTCACCGCCGCTTTTATATCGCTTTGTTATATTGCGCAAGTTGATAACATCCATAGAAATCCTCCACAAAAAAAGACTAACACATTTAGTGTTAGCCGACTATCTATCTTTATTCTATCATTTTGCTAATTTTTCTGCGATCTCTTTGCATGCAGTGCTTATCTCGCTATAGGTTATATCAAAGTTTCCTGTATACCAAGGATCTGCAACTTCACGATCACCAAGTAAAAGTGATATTTTATCATAATTCATCTCGCCAGCAATCCTTTTTGTATTGCGCAGATTATTATTATCCATAACGAAGATAAAATCCGAGCTGTCGCAATCGCTTTTTAGAAGAACAGTTGCATTTCTTTTTGAAAACGGTATTCCCTCGCGGCGCAAAACATCTTTTGTTCCATGATGTGTATCGTTTCCAAGCTCTTCCGCAGATGTTCCTCTTGATATTATTTGTGCATCAATCCCTTTTTTTGTAAAAATATCCTTTAAAACAAACTCAGCCATCGTGCTTCTGCATATATTTCCGTGACATACAAAGCAAATTTTCATCTTCAACTATCCTTTTTGTTCTGTGATTTTTCTCGTTTCATTTTATCAACTTCTTTTATGAACTTCGCTATAAGTGTTTTATCATTTGCAAAAGTCGCTTTACGCTTTGCAAGCCATATTGGCATCCAAGTTATATCCTTAATCTCTTCGAGCTGCATATTGAACTCGCCGCCCTTATACTTTCCGAGAAAATATACAACATCTTTGGTAACACCCTTTTTCGGGCAGTAGGTGACAGTTTCTTTAAAATCGCCGACTATCTCAACATGAAGGCCGGTCTCTTCAAAAACTTCGCGCAACGCTGTTTGCATTTCTGTCTCACCCTCTTCAACATGTCCCTTTGGAAAAGCCCAGTGTCCGCCCTTTTTGTGTTTTATCATAAGTATATACTTTAAATCCTTAACGACTAAAACGCCGCAACTTTTTTCATAATTCATAAAAAATCCTTAAAGCTAAAATTGAACTTGATTATATAAAGATAACAGAAAACCCACTATCTTTCAAGTCTTTTTTCCATAACGGTAAGATCTATCCACCTATCAAATTTATACCCAATTTTGGTAAATCTACCGCACTCGTAAAACCCAAACTTCTCATGAAGTGCTATACTTGCTGTGTTTGGAAGGGAAATTCTTGCATAAAAATTCATAAACCCTTTCTCTTCAAGCTTTCGGATTAGAACATTATACAGTGCTGTACCTATACTATTTCCAAGTGAATCTTTATCTAGATAAACAGAAAGCTCGGTCGAGTATTTATATGCGGCTCTCTCCCAGATAGCCGAACCATAAGCATATCCAACTACTTCTCCATCAAGTTCTGCTGTTAAATAGGCATATTTTTCGCTGTATTTTAAAAATCGCTCACTCATTATCTCAGGGGTCACTCGATCATATTCAAAAGTTATAGTCGTATTTTCAATATAATGGTTATATATTTCGGTTATTCTCTTTATATCTTGGGGGGTTGTGTTTCGTATAATCAAAGGTCTCGTATCACCGATAGCGCCTTGCCTAAAATCGTTACATCTTTTAGATGAATTGTTTCAAAATCAGGGTTATGTGGTACTAGTCGGCAACCGCCCTCCTCTCTGTAAAATGATTTTAGTGTAGCCTCGCCATCTATTAGCGCTAAAACAACATCGCCATCAGAAACGGCAGAGGTTTGTCGCAAAACAACAACATCGCCATCTAATATACCGATATCTCTCATGCTAAGTCCTTTAATATTCACAGCAAATAAAACATCGCCCTTATATGTCTTCTTATAAGGAATATACCCTGTGATATTTTCAACTGCCAAGATGGGAACACCAGCTGCGCAATCGCCAACAATAGGTACTGCTAAAACTTCGCCACCAGCAGATGCGGTTAATTTAAGGGTTCTTTTTTGATTTCCTCGCTTGTCTATATATCCTGCATCAATTAGCTCAGATACATATTTATGGGCAGTTGAGGTAGAGCGAAACCCAAGCTCTGCGCAAATTTCGCGCACAGTTGGAGATATACCGCTCTCGATACTCTCTTTTATATAATTGTAAACAGCTTCAGCGCCGTGCGATATAGTCTGCATAAAATTACCTCAATATAGTGTTTTGCTTTGACTAGGTTTGTCATTTTGTTTTTTTGCTAATAGTAAAACAGAAAGTATTTATGATAAATCATTAATAACAAGTCCTGTTATAAGTTTTGGATAAAAATAGGTGGATTTCTGAGGCATTTTGCCTCCTTCACTAGCAACCCCTTTTATCTGAGAAACTTTAGTTGGGTTTAGGATAAAAGCGAGTTGTGCATCGCCATTATCAACGGCCTTCACTGCCTGCTCAATATCCCTTGTATATGATAAATTTGTCCCAGCAGCAAGAACTGCTTTGTCGATTTTAAAATATCTCTCAAGGATATTTTTATGCAGTAGTGTTACATCTAGAGCAGCTACTGATTTTTCAATAGTAGGGTTTAGATCGATAGAATTTAAACCATCTTTAAGGGTTATAAGTTTAAACTCTCCATCTGTATAAACAGCAAAAGTCTGTTTGCTTTGCTCAAAAGATTTTTGCATCTCACTCAAAACAGCGCTTTCATCACAGCTTGTGATATCAAAGTTTTCCAAAAGATCTTTGAAAAAACTTTGTGAATCGTAGTTTGATAGACCAAAAACTAATCTATGTGTTGGCAGAACAAGTAACCCTTCACTCTCAATAGCTACAGCCATCATCATTATATAATTTGCATTTTCTGTGAGTTTTCCGGTATCTTTAAGGTAGTTTTTATAGTTGCAACCGGTTTCGTAGCGGTGATGACCGTCAGCTATATATAGCTTTTTATCGGCGAATGCTTTAGTTATAGCGTGGATCTCTTTTGCATCGGTTACAGCCCACAGCTTATGGCTGACATTTTCTGCGTCTGTAAAGCAGATTTGTGGAACCTCGGTTGTGTTTCTAGCGATGATCGTCTCAACACTGCCTTCATCATCTCCAAATAGAGAATAGATATTTGAAAAGTTGAAATTCGTTGCTTTCATAAGGTTTAATCTGTCCTCTTTTGCTTTTGAGAGGGTTTCCTCGTGCGGTAGCACTACCCCTTCGCTAAACGGAGTGAGTAGACAGTTAAAGATAATTCCGTGGAATTTTTTAAACTCATCGCCGTATGAAAAATTTATTTCATAGATATAATAGCTATCTGATTCATCCTTGGTAAGCGTTTGGTTGGCTATCATTCTATCAAGGTTCTCTTTAGCAGCAATATAAGGGTTATTTGCCGCTGAAAACTCTAGATTAATAATATTATTTTCGTTTTCAGAAAGACGCTTCTGCTCATCACTTGAGATAATATCATAGGGTGGGCAGACAAGGGTTTCTATATCCCCTGCATTTTTAGTGAATCGAACACCCTTAAACGGTTTTATTATCGCCATAACACACCTTCATTTTCATGTATTTTTATTAAGTTAATTATACCAAAATTTCCGCCCTTTTTCAACAAGCGTATTTAAGATGATAAACTGTCAGTGAACGATGTAGTTCTCAGCAGTATAAGTAAGTGTTTTGTTCAGGCAAAAAAAGCGGCTCTACCGAAATTTTGAAATTTGAGATAATTCGCTTTTCAAAACTGATAAAACCGCTAAGTTTAATAAAATTAAATTAAATTTTCTTTGCTATCTTACAAAATATCATCAGTGACAGTTGATGAATTAGAAGAAGTCTCGCTATCTTTAGCTGGTGCATTGTATGCTCCCATATTAGGATTGTATCCTTCTTGCATATTTGCTTTGGTAGCATCTGTATCGTTTGCAGCGCCGCTGTTCATGCTGCTATCGGAAGGAGGTGTAAATCCGCCCTGTGCTGGAGGGGTAAATCCACCCTGTGCTGGAGGAGTGAAACCACCTTGTGCTGGAGGAGTGAAACCACCTTGTGCTG
>CAYJGP010000079.1:0-9671 GCA_964369435.1 uncultured Oscillospiraceae bacterium
TGAATAAAAATCTCCGTGTTACCAATATTTACCACACGGAGGTTTTTTATTATGGAAAATAAAAATTTTTACAAACTGCTACTATCTTTACTAATAGCACTTATTATATCACCAGTTGTTTGTGCGGCGGTTGAGAAACAAGCGCTCACCGATGATATTTTGCGCTTTCACTTTCGAGCAAACTCAAATAGCCTGCGTGATATTGAGATAAAAATGGAAGTGCGGGATATGGTATCTCTTTTAACGGAAGATTTTTTCTGTGGTGTGAGTAGCAAAGATGAAGCGGTTTTAATAGCCAACAGCAATTTAGACTTTATCGAAGATGAAATTAACAAATACTTAGAGGATATCTGCGATTACAAGGCGATAGTTGAGGTTAAAGAAGAGTATTTTGAAAGCAGGGTATATTCTGATATAACGCTTCCACAAGGTGAGTATACTGCATTTGTTGTAACGCTCGGAGATGGTGCTGGCAGAAACTATTGGTGTATTGCTTTTCCATCACTCTGTAGCTCAATTTCTACTAAGGCAGATGAAGTATTTACCGAAGATGAACTTCTAGTTTTAGAGGATGAAAATATCGAGGTTAGATTTGCAGTTTTGGATTTTTTAGAAAGTGCTTTTAAAAAAATTAAAGAGTTGTTATAATAAGATAGACGAGGTGATTTTATGATAACTTTTATCTTAAGTAGCGGACACAAAATGCTAACCGATGAGATATTTAAAAGATCTGCAGCTAGTAAAAAAAGTGCGGGTGCACTAATCATTTTACCAGAGCAGTATTCTTTTGAAGGCGAGAGCGAACTTGCTATGAATATCGATATCGAAAGTCGCGACAAAGTAGAGGTAACAACGATATCGAAAGTTGCACGAGAGCTTTGCAAAAGCGTCTATGGGCGCCCCGCTCTAACCGAGGCGGCAGCAGAAGTTCTACTTCGTCGTATAATAATAGAAAATGAAGAAAAACTTCGATTTTTCAAGGGCAAAAATGCGAAATTCAGTCTTGTATCAAAGCTGCTTGCTATAAATAACGAGCTGATAAACGGTGGCGTTTTGCTTGAGAAAATAGAAGAGATTTCATCGAAAAATGAAAATTCAAGCCTTTGCTATAAACTGCTTGACCTCTCTCTTTTATTATCGCTTTATCGCGAAGAGTGCGAAAAAAGGTTTTACGATGTAAACGAAGATATAAAAACTATCATAACTGACAAAGATAGCCTTAATTTCCTGGGTGCGCGCGATTTATATTTTCACGGATACTCAGGATTTAAAGCACCGCAACTACAACTTATAAAATCGCTTATTAAAAACGGATGCGATATCACATTTTCATTCCTTGCAGATGATTTAAGCGATGAGAGCGTTATTATCATTAAAGAGATAATTGAACGGATAGAATATATAGCTGGTGAGTTTTCTGTGCACTGTGAGACTATTAATATAACTGCAAATAAAGCAAGACCTATATCGAAATTTGCACCTGCAGTTTTTTCGGATAAGAAAGAAGCGATAGAGGGCGATTTTCTGCGGATAATTAAGAGTGCTAATAGGTATGAGGAGATAGCTCATATAGCTGCTATCATTAAGAATGATGTTTTTTATAATGGTGCTCGGTATAGTGATTTTCTTGTTATTTCAAGGGATATAACAGAATATGAAAATCCAATATCAGAGCTGTTTTTAAGGGCAGAAATTCCATATTACGCCGATAAAAAAACTTCGCTGATAACCTCCTCACCTGCCGCAGTAACGCTTTTTGCGTTGAGGTACTGTATATTTGGAGGTGCGGTAAGCGATGCTGTGGATTTTGCGAAAACTGCTCTCCTTGAAATAGACGATGATAGCTTTCGCGCTTTTTTAAGTTACATAGAGATTTTTAATATAAAGGGCAGACAGCTTAAAGAAGAATTTACCGCATCAAAAGAGGGGTTTGATTTACAAACAGTTGAAGATGTTCGAAAAAAGATAGTATCACCTCTTTTAAAGTTTAAGTCAAACCTCACAGATGGCAACAAAACAAAGGCGTTATGGAAGCTTTTAGAGGGGATAAACTATCAAGAAAACCTTAAAGAATACTCTAAAGATAAAGATAGCTATCATACAAGGGAGTTGCGTCGGCAGTATGATGAGCTTATTTCTGTGTTTGATGAGATATATGCGGCAACAGAAGATACATCGCTTACAAACAGAGAATATTATGAGCTGTTTACAAGGATTTTAACGACATGTGAGTATGGCAGTGTTGAGAGGATGATAGATGAAGTTTTAGTTACAAATCTATCAACAATCCCACGAACAGAGAAGAAAACGGTGTTTATAATAGGGGCAAATGAAGGGGTATATCCGCTTGTGACAAAAGAAAACTCGATTTTCTCCTCATTCGAGCGCCGTATACTTGGTAAAGAGGGGATAGGTGTGCTTGATAATGCCGCCTATAACTATCATTTTGATTGCTATAATATATATAGCGCGCTAAAACTCGCGACGAAAAATCTATATATAAGCTATCCTCAACACACCACTTTAGGCGAAGAGCTTTTGGTATCTTCTTTTGCACAAAGGGCAAAGGCTATTATGGTGAAAAGCGATATAGAGGAGAAAAAAAGAGAGATAGATTTCTATATAAATTCAAAAGCAGATTTTAAAGCGATGGTGGCAGGTGAAGATATTAAAATTGACAACGACAAAGTTACAAAGGAGATGTTTTGCGAAAAACCGTTTGATTTTAATATATCAAAAGAAGCGATAAGTGCAGTTGTGGGTAATGAGCTTTATGTTTATCCAACAACTATAGAGAAGTATGCGAGCTGTCCATTTAGTTATTTATGCCGATATATTCTGTCGGCAAAAGCTCTGCTGCAAGAAGAGCTGTCGCTGCCAAACTCAGGAAGGATGATTCATCACTGTTTAGAGCAGCTACTTGCAAGATTTTTGGAAGAAGAACTTTTCGCTCTTGAAGATACTGATATTTACAGCTTTATCGACGAGACGATAAAAAGCTATATTGAAATAGAATTTTCAAATCTTCTGCAGAATGATAATAGATTTAATAGCAACATTAAAAGGATCAGAAATAGCCTCTTTAAAGTTGTGAAGTATATTATTGATGAGTATAAAGAAAGTGGATTTAGAGTTTCAGAGCTTGAAATTTCAATAGGAGAGGGCGATACAAAACCATATATAATCGATATTGGAGATGGGATTCGGTTAAGCCTTCGAGGAAATGTAGATAGAGTTGACTGCTTTAAATCAGATGATAAAAACTTCCTTCGTGTTATCGATTATAAGAGTGGCAACAAGGTTTTTAATTTATCTGATCTTAAAAACGGTATTAATCTACAGCTATTTATCTATCTGTTTGCGCTTATTCGCGATGGAAAGTATAAGGACTATATACCGGCAGGTGCATTATATCAGCCGTCTTTTGTCGATGTCCAAACGAAGGTTTTAGACGAAGAAGAGGAGATAACAATTAAAAAAAGCCTCACAAAGGATGGTCTGTTTTTAGATGACGAAACTTCACTTGTCGGTATGGAGAGAAAGCGAGAGGGGATATATATCCCGATAACTGCAAAGCCATCTAAAAAAACTGAAAAAAGTCTTGCCACTATTGAAGAGTTGCAAAAAATTGAGCAGATAATAAGCAAGTCTGTTGGCGATATGGGGAAGAAAATAGTGGACGGAGAGTTTAAAGCGGTACCGCTTAAGACAAAAAGCAAACTGCAGTGTAGCTATTGCGAGTATAATTCGGTATGTAAACGCCGCGATGATGAAGAGGTGCGCGAATATACAGAGTATGACAGAGAGGGGTTTTACGATGGCTATTAGTTTTACAGAAAGTCAGAACAGTGCAATAGAGAGTCGCTGTAAATCAGTAGTTGTTTCAGCAGCGGCAGGAAGTGGTAAAACCGCTGTTTTAGTCGAGAGAATTATAAGGCGGATAACAGGTGATAACCCCATCGATATAGACAGGCTACTTGTCGTTACATTCACTATATCAGCGGCAGCCGATATGAAAGCAAAGATAAACCAAAGGCTCACAGAGATGATACATATCGACCCCAAAAACAAAAATCTAAAACGACAACAGTTGCTGTTGCAGAGCGCAACTATAGGCACAACCCATTCATTCTGCCTTGACTTAATAGTGAACAATTTCCAAGCGCTCGATATCTCTCCTGATATGAAAATTTCAGTTGATGCTGTTTTAAAATCACTGCAGATAGAAGCGGCGACAAGGGCGATAGAGCTTTATTATCAAGAAGATGTAGAGGGTGCATCTGAACTTGCGATGGCACTGAGTAGTGGGAGGAGCGATAACAATTTTGAAGCGGCAGTTATTCGATTCGCTGAGAGTATCCGCACACGGTTTGATGGTGAGCGATTATTTGAAAGAGATATAGAGAAAATCGAAGAGAGATGTATGAGGTATCTTCGAACATATATTTCAGATGCATTTAAATATGCAAAAAACTGCTTTATGAGCGCGCTTGATTATTGCACCGATTTACTAGAAGTTCGAAAAGAGGGGCTTTTACAAAATATTGAGATGACAAATAGGGTTTTGGAAAGCTGTGAAAAAGACGGAGATGAGCTGTTTGATATCCTTGCAAGCTGCAAGGTGGTAAAGCTTGCGACAAAACCTACAAAGAGCAGTGCTTATGATGCAACTGCCGGAAGGGATTTATATCTAGCGGCTAAAAAGGCTATTGATAACTGTGTGGAGTTTGCACGGGTCGATAGCATAGCGAAGGATTTTGCCTATAACAAAAAACAAGCTAAAAGTTTATTTAAAGTATCGATGGATTATATTCGGTTTTACAATGAGAGCAAAGAGGAGAAAAGCCTTCTTGACTTTGTAGATCTTGAACTCTTAGCAATAAAGCTACTCTATAAAAACGGAGAGCGAAGCGAAACTGCAAAATATTTAAGTTTGCAGTACGATGAAGTTTATGTCGATGAGTATCAAGATGCAAATGAAATTCAAGATATGATATACAAAGCAGTTTCTAAAGATGAAGAAAATATATTCATGGTAGGGGATGTTAAACAGAGTATCTATAGATTTCGAGGGGCAGAACCTGATATTTTTCTTGAAAAGCAAAAAGAGTTTTCAGATGGTAAAAAAGGTGAGCTTATCCGTTTGCAAAATAATTTTAGAAGTGCAAGAAGTGTTGTGGATTTTGCAAATACCGTATTTCTAAAAAATATGGAAGAGCAGTTTTCAGCTATTGATTATAAAAAAGAACAGCTTGTCTGCTCATCTCCACTCGGCGTGCCTGGTGAAGCAAAGGTTTTAACCTTTACAAAAAAAGAGGGTCAAAAGCCGGTTGAGAGTGAAGCGGTGGCAGTTGCAAAAAAAATTCGCACCATGATAGACAGCGGTGTTACTGTTGTCGATGGTGGGTTTGTGCGTCCGTGTAAAGCAGGGGATTTTGCTATACTGCTTCGTGTTTGCAAAGGGGTGGATAGTTTATTTTACGAAGCACTAAAAGAGCGGGGGATATCTTCTATGGTGCGTGAAGAAAAGCTGCTTTTTGATGCGCCTGAAATATCAGTGCTTATCTCTTTTTTGCAGGCACTGCATAATCCATCGCTCGATATCCCGATGCTCGCAACTATGCTATCCCCGATATTTAACTTTGATGCAAACAGACTTGTGGAGATGAAAAAAGGTAGTAAAAAATCTTTTAGCGATACAGTTTTTGGTTCAAATGACAGTGATATTAAAGAGTTCGTATCAAATTTTCAAGAGATGCGTAAGCAGTCCGCCACTATGCCTGTGCTTGCATTTTTAAAGTCGGTAGTTGCAAAAAGCGATTACAGTCAAACAATGCGAAATCGCTATAAAAAATCAGAGGTTACCCAAAATATAAGGCTGTTTTTTGAAATGCTACTCGAGATGCAACAGAGAGGAAGTGTTTATCTAACATCTGTTGTTTTTGAGTTTAATAATATGAAAAAACAGGGGATAAATCCGCAGGCCGCAAGTGGTCTATCAGAGGGTGACAAAGTAAATATTATGACGATACATAAAAGCAAAGGACTTGAATATAAGATTTGTTTTGTCTGCGATTTGCGCCATAAAATTGACTATGGAAATACTTCAACATTTTCAGTTGACTCAAAGCTTTGTTGTGGATTTAAAAGAATTCTTCCAGGCGGTGACTTTAAAACCGATACGCTAGCTTATAAAATCATAAAACTTAAGAATAAAAACGAGACGGTTAAAGAGTTTTTAAGGCTTTTATACGTTGCACTAACAAGAGCGGAGCAGAAGCTATTTTTGCCTATTTGTGAGAATGAAATATCGAAGGTGAAGACAAAAGCTGTGCTACCTTATGAACTTGCACAGAGCAACGATCTTTTAAGCTTTATAAAACTAGCTTTGGACGAGCTGCAAACTGAAGAGATGGTTGAAGATGAGCAGACAGCGACAGTTTCTGCAGAAGATGGTAGTGCAAAGGTTGAAGTTTCAGAAGCTGTGTTTGAAAAGATGAGCTATAAATATAAATTTCTGCAAAGCACAAAAACACCACTAAAACTCTCAGTTACAGAGCTTGTACATAAAGAGGATGGGTTTTTATTTTCGAAAACTCCGATGTTTGAGATGGGTGCACGTCCGACCGATAGAGGGAGTGCTGTGCATAAACTATTGCAGTTTATAGAGTTTGACAGCGAGGTTTCAACTGAAGTGCAAAGGCTTTGCGATAAGGGTATTTTAACTGAAAGTGAAAAGGAGCTTATAAATGTCAGGCAGATAAATAAGTTGATAAAAGGTGAACTTTTAGATATAATCAATAAGGGAAAACTTTTGCGAGAGTTTCGGTTTTTATCGGAAATACCACATGATTTTGGTGATAAGTCGATGCTTCAAGGGGTTGTTGATGCTCTTGTTTTGGCAAAAGATGGTATATATATCATCGATTATAAGACCGATAGGGTCGCAGATGCTTATATATTAAAAGATAGATACCAAAAACAACTTGATTTGTATGCAGATGCTATTGAGCGTCAGTTTAAAAGTCCTGTTTTGAAAAAATATATCGTTTCAGTTTATAAAAATGAAGTTTTAGAGGTGTGATTAGTTGTTAGTTCGGGCAGAGGGTGTAACCCACGGTTATTTAGATACCGATATAATAAAAGACGTATCCTTTTCGATTAATAAAGGAGATAAGATAGGGCTTGTTGGTGTAAATGGTGCCGGAAAATCAACCCTTTTAAATATTCTGACAGGCGAAATTTATCCGCAGTCGGGCGTTGTCACACTGCCGCAGAATACTCGAATAGGCTACCTTCGTCAGCAACACGGAGTCTCTGCGAAAAACAGCCTTCACGAGGAACTTCGCCTTGCGTTTAAAGATGTGATAGAGGCGAAAGAGCAACTTCGAGCGCTAAATGCAGAAATCGAGAAAAATCCGCACGATGCCGATTTAATCGAGCGTTTATCCGCTCTTCAGACATTTTACGACAGCAACGAAGGGTATAATATCGACATAAAAATACAATCTGTAATATACGGAATGGGTTTTTTAAAAGAGGATTTGGAGAGAAGCGTTGGCAGTTTATCGGGAGGCGAGAAGACAAGGCTTGCACTTGCGAAAATTCTTCTGCAAAATCCGGATTTGCTAATTCTCGATGAGCCGACAAACCATCTTGATTTCAATATGCTCTACTGGCTTGAGGATCATCTGAGTAGTTTTAGAGGTGCTCTTATAACCGTCTCGCATGATAGATATTTTCTAAATCGGACAGTCAAAAAGATATGGGAGCTTGAAGATGGCGAAATTTATGAGTACCACGGCGGATATAATGAATTTGTACAGAAAAAAGATGAACGGCTAAAAAGACAGGAAAAGCTCTACCTTGATTATGAGCAGAAGACTGCAAAGCTTGAAGATTATATAGCTCGAAATAAAGTTCGTGCTTCAACAGCAAAGATGGCGCAAAGTAGACAAAAAGAGCTCGATAAGCTCGAAGAGGTAAAGCGACCTCGCAAGTTTTTGCGTCCGCTTAAACTGTCATTTAAGTATGACAGAGAGCCTTTTGAGAATGTTTTGCAGGTGAAAGGCTTATCGCTTTATGGCGGCGAGAGACTGCTCTCAAAGGATATCGACCTAAACTTGCTTCGAGGAGAGAAGATAGCTGTTGTGGGTGCTAATGGCGTTGGTAAAACAACATTTTTAAAGATGATTATCAGCTCGGACGCAAGGGTGCGATTTGGTGAGGGTGTTAAAACCGCCTATTTTGAGCAGGAGGACACAGCGCTAAATCCCCACAACTCGGTACTTGGTGAAATAGCTGATAAGTTTTTATCGCTTACAGATAAAGAGAGACGCGATGCACTTGCATTAGTTGGGATACGCGGAGAGGATGTTTTTGCATCGGTATCAACATTATCTGGCGGTGAGAAAGCAAGGCTTAAATTCTGTATTGCAATGCTAACGCGCGCAAACCTGCTGCTTTTCGATGAGCCGACAAACCATCTTGACTTACAATCAAAAGAGATGCTCGATGAGTCGCTGGATGGTTTTACAGGTAGTGTGCTTATGGTCTCTCACGATAGGTATACCCTATCGCGCGTGCCGACTAAAATAGCGGTGCTAACTCCGAGCGGATTTGAGATATTTCGCAGTTTTGAAAGTTTTGAGGATAGATATAAATCAAAAGGGACAACACAACGTGCGCAAAATATAACGGATATGGATAGTGGAGATGGCGAGGGCGCCTCTTTAAAACAGACCGATAAAAAAGAGCTGCGAAAACAAAAAGCGAAGCTGCGCCTACTTATAAAAGAGTGCGAAGAGAAGATAGAGGAGCTTGAGGGGAAAGAGGCTTTAGTTGAAAGCGAGATAAACTCAACTTTTGACTTTAAAAAGCAAGCAGAGCTCTGCATTCTGCTCGAAGAGGTTAAAGGTGAAATATCGCAAACGATGGATTTATGGGAAAAATATCAAACAGAGGTTGACAGCATATAATATTTATGATAAAATACCAGAGTAAACAAAGCAGAACAGCCGTTCTCACCAAAGAGCATTTTAAGCTCTCGGTCAATATGCGTTTCTTAATTTTGAAGTATTCGCGGACGGCTATTGCTGTCCGCGTTTTTAATTAACAATCTATGGAGGTGTTTAACTATCGCTACAAAAGATATGCTCATCAACGAACAAATTCGTGTCAAGGAAGTCCGTTTAATTGACGCTGCGGGAGAGCAACGTGGGGTTGTATCGCTTTCTGCTGCTATGGATTTAGCTACGCAGGCAGGGACCGACCTTGTTATGATTGCGCCAAATGCAGCGCCACCTGTTTGCAGGATTATGGACTATGGTAAATACAGATTTGAGCAGGCGAAAAAGGAAAAAGAGGCAAGGAAGAATCAGAAGATAATTGAACTCAAAGAGATCAGATTATCTCCCGGTATTGATGTGAATGATTTTAACATCAAGGTCAAAAACGCAACAAAGTTTTTGAAAGTGGGCGATAAAGTTAAAGTATCTATTCGTTTTCGCGGTCGTCAGATGGCGCACCCTGAAATCGGCGTTGAGCTTATGGGCAGATTTTTAGATGCAATATCTGAGTTTGGTGCCTGCGATAAGCCATCGAAGATGGAAGGTCGCAGCATGGTAGCGGTTGTCACATCGAAGATTAAAAAGTAGAAGGAGGAAGACAAA
>CAYJGP010000080.1:0-4994 GCA_964369435.1 uncultured Oscillospiraceae bacterium
TATATCCCAGTGCGCTTTTGGTTCAAAATCAAAGTTTTTCGGCTCACCAAATCTGCGAACTTCTATATTCTGCTCGCTGTCAGCGCCTTCTGGTGTAGACTCATCTGGAATATTTGGAATTGAATAGATAAGCTCTGCAATCTCCGCCTCAACATCTGCTAGTGTTGCGCCGATCTCCTTGCCTTTAGCCGCAATCTCTTTCATCTCTTCCATAACCGCTGTAGTATCTTTGCCTTCTTTTTTCATTGCTGGTATCATCTTCGATACTTCATTCTGGCGCGCCTTTAGGCTATCGGTCTCTGTTCCAAGCTCTCTTCTCTTTTTATCGAGCATAACAATTTTATCCACTGTTGGTTTAAAATCGGCATTTCTCTTTTTTAGCCCCTCGATAACAGCCTCGGGGTTGTTTCTAATCTCTCTAATATCTAGCATTTCAATCTCCATCCTTTATTTCATTCAATTGTGAAAATGTATAAATAAAAATTACTTTTTCTCCTCTGAGAGTTTGTTTGCAAAGTTCATAAGCTCTTCATCTGATAAGAACTCTATTGAGATAACTCCTGTTTTGCCCTTTTTGCGGACTTCAATTTTTCTTCCAAGTGACTCGGAGAGGGATATCTCAACTTCGCGGTAAATCGTTTTTTTAGCGGAAATTTTCTTTATTTTTTTCTCTGCTATAAGCATTCGGCATAGATTTTCTGCCGCTCGAACAGACATTTTTTTCAAAACAATCTCTTCTGCTGTTTTTTCAATCAGGTCGACTGGAAGCGCTAAAAGTGCTCGTCCATGACCTGCCGAAAGCTTGTTTTCAGCTATCATCGTAACAACTGAATCTGGGAGTGATAGAAGTCTTAGTGCGTTTGTTATCGCCGATCGGCTCTTCGAAACCCTGCTTGCAACCTCGTCTTGCTTTAGTGAAAACTCGTCTATTAGCTGAGAGTAGCCTCGCGCCTCTTCTATCGCGTTTAAATCCTCACGTTGTAGATTTTCTATTAAAGTGAGCTCCATCGCCTCTTTTTTATCGACCGACAGTATTACCACAGGCAGTTTGCGCAGTCCCGCAATCCTTGCGGCCCTATATCTTCGCTCTCCAGCTATAATCTCATAACTTCCGTCAATTAGTCCACGGACAGCAAGAGGTTGGATTATTCCGTGCATTTTTATGCTATCTGCAAGTTCAGAAAGTGCACCGTCCTCAAAAATTTGCCTCGGTTGCGCTCTGTTCGGGTTGATTTCATCTATCGACAGTTCAACGACTGTCCCTTGCTCCGAAGTATTATTGATAAATAGCGCATCAAGGCCTCGTCCAAGCCCTTTTTTCTTAGCCAAATCTATTCCCCTCCGTTCTTTTTTAGAAATTCTTCGGTAAATTCGCTGTAATAGATCGCACCTTTACTGCTCTTATCATAATATATAATCGGCTCTCCAAAACTTGGCGCCTCAGATAATCTAACATTTCGCGGTATAGCCGTTTTATACACTTTACCCGGAAAATACTTCTTCACTTCGGCAACTACCTGCATTGTCAGGTTTAGTCTGCCATCAAACATCGTGAACAGGACGCCCTCAATCTCAATGTGTGGATTATAAAGTCTTTTAACCTGTCTTATAGTTCCCACAAGCTGGCTTAGTCCTTCAAGTGCATAAAATTCGCTTTGTATCGGGATAAGAACGCTATCACTACAAGTTAGCGCATTTAGAGTTAAAAGTCCAAGCGATGGTGGGCAATCGATAAAGATGTAATCGTAGTTTTCACGCACCGCCCAAAGCACCTTTTTCAGTGCGTTCTGCCGCTCCTCTTTTTCCGATAAAACAAGTTCAGCACCTGCTAAATCGAGGCTACAAGGAACTATATAAACATTTTTAAACGCTGTTTTTACAGCACTTTTCTCTATAGAAACCCCTTCTATAATATTGTCATAAATCGAGTGTTTAACCTGTTGTTTGTCCACTCCAAAACCGCTTGTCGAGTTCCCCTGCGGATCGATATCGATAAGCAAAACCTTTTTTCCAAAAGCGCCAACACAAGCAGCTAAATTTACCGCCGTTGTCGTCTTGCCGACACCACCTTTTTGGTTGGAAATAGCAATAATTTTTCCCATAATCCCTCCATAGATATTTTCTGTGTCTTATTATAGCATAATTGGCAAATAGATAATAGTGCAAATTATTGATAATGTTTCACGTGAAACATTGCAGTTTTTTGTGAATTCTTCGTTTATTAGTATAATTCAGTGTTTTATTATAATATTTCAATAGTTTTAATAAGTTATTCCGATTTAACAACGCATAAATCTTGCAAAAATAAACTTTTACTAAAATAATTCTTACAAAAAGGTAAAACAAAATCCGATATAACGCATCCCTCATCTCATCGGCTACTATCACATCTGCAAATAGCTAACACTGGAAGGTTTCATATGATAGATTTCCAAAAAGCAGATACTAAAGATTAAAACAATCTAATAATAAAACACAGCATTAAGAAAACAAAGAATTAATCACTGTATTTTTAAGATAACAACAAATCAAACACAAAAGATTAAGCAAACTAAAATAGAATTCGCAACTTTAATATAATAAATTAGTAGCACTGTATTATTAAACTATTGCAAAACAATTCAATAGCAAAAACTTTATTCTAATCAAGTATTTGCCACTGTATTTTCACGCTACTGAACTTCAAACTATAAAAACAAGCAAAAAACTAACTTTATGAATGTTTCACGTGAAACATTTATAAAAAATCAAATGCTAGAGTATTAAGCAAGCTAAAAAACACTACTTTTTAAGCCATTTAAGCATTATGCAGTATACTTTCAAGATAATAACAAATCAATACAAAATATTAAATAAACTAAAATAGAAACCAAAGCTTTAAGCTAACCCAGAATTAAGCACCACAGCTTTAAGCTAACCCAGAATTACACCACAGCATTAATCTAGAATTAACTAATGCATTTTAAGCTAATAATAAATCAAACTATATAAAGCACAATAATTATAAAAATAATAACAAAACGCTCAAAAGAGTTTCCTGCTATAAAAAGCAAAAGAAAATGCAAAAGAAAAAGCAAAAATTTAGATAAGTGCAAATAAAAAACCAAACATAGTCGACACCAAAAAATAAGCAAATAAATAAATTCAAACACCCAAAAAGGCCGAAACGAATTTCGACCTTTTTGGGTGTGTAATTTTTGGGGGGATCGGATATTTAAACCGCTATACGGCTTAAAGCTTTTTAACAGGCATCACCTTTGGGATAAGAACCTTATATTCGATATAATTTTCCGTTTCACTGGTTGAAACTTCGCTGTGTAGACCATTTTTTTCAAGGTTTTTAAGCGTTTTATCAATTGTATTTATAAAAATCCTGATATCGGAAAATACTCGCTTCCGAATCGGCTTGTCAGCCTTGCTCCATATGTATCTCTCAACAAGCTCTTCGGTTTTTGCAACGTTTAGTCGTTGCTTCGAAACTTTCTCAATTAGTTTCAACCTATCTTTATCGTCTACTACCTTTAATAGCGCCCTTCCATGTCGCTCGGTCAAACCATACGATAAGAGCATATTTATCTGCTCTTTTGGAAGCCTTAGTATTCTAAGTTTGTTTGCAACCGCAGGTTGGCTTTTCCCAAGCTCTTTCGCAGCTTGTTCTTGAGTTAACCTGTATTTGCTAATAATCCGCTCAATAGCAATCGCTTCGTCATAGAAATTAAGATTTTCTCTTTGAAGATTCTCAACTAAACTTAAAATTGCACTTCTCTGCTCATCTGCCCCCACAATAATGCAAGGAACTTTTCGCAGTCCTGCCATTTTTGCCGCACGAAGCCTTCGCTCTCCAGCAATCAAGGTGTACCCTGTTCCATTTCTGTTGACCGACAAAGGTTGGAGAATACCATTTTCACGTATTGACGATGCCAAGCTTTCAAGTTCAGGCACCGAAAAAACAGTTCTCGGTTGGCTTTTTGATGGTTCTATTCTGTCAACAGCTATCATTATTACTTTTGCAACACAACTATCAAACATAATTCTCCCCCAGACAATTCGGTCATATTTCTTCCACTCAATTAAAAAACCTTGCTATAGGTATATTCTACCATAAAAGCAAGGTTTGTCCACAATATGTTGTAGTCAAAATAATCCACTATACGACATATATTAAATAATTAAAGAGGGCTTTTCGCAATTTTACCGTGAACTCTGGGGTATTTTGTCGGAGTTTGCGAAATTTTCTTTATAATTGGAATAGTTCTTTGGTTCTCAAAAACACTATATTCACATATATTTATAAGTTTACCACCGAGTGTGCCTATACCATTCCCTGCCAAATCAAGCTCATCGTTTAGCGCAGGACCTTTAAGTGGTGTCCAAAAACCGCCTACTTTCACAAGCGGAATAGAAAGTTCCGCAAGGACATTAATAGCACTAACCGCTCTTGAAGTAACGATATCAAAGGCTTCACGAAGCTTTTTATCCCGCCCAGCATCCTCTGCGCGCAGATGTAGTACTTCGCCATCAAGCGAAAGACGCAAAAGAAGCTCGCTTAGAAAAACACAGCGTTTGTTTAGGGAATCAATAAGTGTTAACCGGATATCGGGGCGAGCAATCTTCAAAACAACACCCGGGAAACCAGCACCTGTGCCTATATCGCAAACATTCGCCTCATTTGGTATATCTACATGGTTTAAAACAGCAATGCAGTCGATGAAATGCTTTTTAACAACTCCTTCAACATCGGTTATCGCAGTGAGGTTCACCTTTTGGTTGTATTCAATTAAAAAATTAAAATAATCACAAAACCTGGAAATAGCAGTTTCATCAAGCTCAATTCCTATTTCTTTAGCACTTGTATACAGCAGTTTTCTCAAAATAACCTCCATAATATCGATGTTTAATCTGTTATCTATGTGTTGTTTGCCTTTGGGGCGGAGCCTTTGGGCGGAGCCTTGGGGCGCGCATAGACGATTTTTTAATTCGTCTATGTCGCATAT
>CAYJGP010000080.1:5094-9502 GCA_964369435.1 uncultured Oscillospiraceae bacterium
GGGCGGAGCCTTGGGGCGCGCATAGACGATTTTTTAATTCGTCTATGTCGCATATAGTGCGACAAACGCATTTTATGCGTTTTATGCTCGGGTGCACGAACTACCCCCACTTAAGCACTGTATAAAAAACAAAATCAAACATTTAGATAATGCACAATCTATTAAAATCTGCAAAAAACTAAAATAAAACTCATCTAATTCAATTAATTGCTTTAAAAATATATATAATCACAAACTCAATAAAAATATCTCAACTGTTCTTATCAAGGTAGATTATAAGGACAGTAATATCTGACGGTGAAACACCTGAAATTCGTGAAGCGGCGCCCAAACTCTGTGGTTTATGCTTGTTTAGTTTCTCAACTGCTTCAAGTCGCAGTCCGCCAACTAAGCTAAAATCTGAAATTTTGTGAAGACTCTTGTTTTCAAGCGCTAATGCTGTCTTCGCCTGAGCTTTTTGTCTCTTAATATACCCTTCATACTTCACCTCGGTCTCTACCTGTAGACGCACAAACCTCGAATAATCAAAAGACTCATCGGAAAATTGCGCAATTTCATCAAAGGTGATTTGCGGTCTTTTCAGTAGAGTTTCAAAAGTCGTCGCTGTTTTAAGCGGCGCCGAACCTTTTTCAACTAACAAATCATCAAGATCTGCTGATTTTTTAATCGATACCTTTGTGATTTTCTCTCGGAGTTGTTTGCAGCTGTCAGCAAACTCGCAAAAAAGCCTGTACCTCTCATCATCAACAAGGCCAATTTTGCGCCCACGCTCAGTTAAACGCAGATCAGCATTGTCCTGTCTTAGAATAAGCCTGTATTCAGAGCGACTGGTCATCATTCGATAAGGATCAGAACACCCTTTTATAACAAGGTCGTCTATAAGCGTGCCGATATAGCACTCTTGTCTTGTAAGAATAAACTCTTCTTTGCCTAAAACCTTAAAAGCCGCATTTATTCCAGCAACAAGACCCTGTGCCGCAGCCTCTTCGTACCCTGAACTTCCGTTGAACTGTCCGGCACCATAGAGTGATGGAAAATCCTTAAATTCCAAGGTTGGCTTTAGAGTTGTCGGGTCTACGCAATCGTATTCTATAGCATAAGCAGGTCTTATAATCTCAACCCTTGAAAGTCCCTGAATACTCTGATACATCTTCTGTTGAACATCGAGCGGCAGAGAAGAGCTCATCCCTTGAAGATAAACTTCTTGCGTATCAATTCCGCAAGGTTCAACAAAAAGTTGGTGACGAGGTTTATCTGAAAATCTCACAACCTTATCCTCAATAGAAGGACAATAACGAGGCCCAACCCCCTCTATCTCACCGCCATAAAGTGGAGAACGATGAAGGTTTTCACGTATTATATTATGAGTCTGCTCATTTGTATAAGCTATATGGCAGTTCACTTTGTTTGTGTATTCTTTATCGTAATTTAAAAGCGAAAACGGAGTAATCGGCATATCGCCCTCTTGGAGTTCTAGCAGATGGTAGTCGATACTTCTGCTATGTACCCTTGCAGGTGTACCTGTTTTAAAACGTCGAAGGGCGAGACCGCGATCTTTTAAATCTGCAACTAACATCTCACTCGCAGACATTCCATCAGGTCCGCCAGAATATGAGCTATCCCCTATAAATATCTTCCCACCGAGGTAGGTTCCGCAAGCTAAAATAACAGCTTTTGCACCGTACATAGCTCCAATTTTTGTCAAGACGCCTTCGATCTCTCCACTATCAGTCCATAAAATCTTCACGACCTCTTGTCCTACTACATATAGGTTTTCACAGCTTTCAAGAGCATGTTTGGCCCGATTTCGGTACATCTCTCTATCACTTTGAACCCTTAAAGAATGAACAGCAGGCCCTTTTGCACGGTTGAGCATTCTACTCTGGATAAAAGTATCATCTGCCATAATTCCCATCATACCACCGAGTGCATCGATCTCTCGAACGAGATGCCCCTTTGCCGTTCCGCCAATAGATGGGTTGCAGGGCATATTGCCGATAGTATCTACAACTATAGTGAAAAGAGCAGTTTTCACACCGAGCTTTGCCGCAGCAACTGCCGCTTCAATCCCTGCATGTCCACCGCCTACAACTATAACATCAAAATTATCTTCTCTTCTCATCATTTTCCCACACAAAAATTCTTAAAAATCTCATCAACAACTTCTTCTCTCGCTTTTTTCCCACACAGAACCAAAAGCGCATCAATCGCTTCATCAACAGCAACCGATACAAAATCAGGTGTTATACCATTTTGAACCATCTCAACCGCTTCAGCTATACTGCTATTTGCTTCAGATATCAGCTGCATCTGACGGTTGTTTATAACAAAGGCAGTTTCGGTAATGTCTGCTATCTCGCCCATTTCTGATAATCTTCGAGTTAAACTCTCAAACCCTTCTCCGCTCTCAGCAGAGATATGAAGAGGTTTCTCAAAATGCTCTAAAACCATTTCTAAAACATCAGGATTATCATCTTCAAGGTCATTTTTATTTATAACTGCTATCGTATTCTTATCATTAATCTGCGAAATTAAATTTTTCTCTGCCTGAAGGTCGGTAGCGCCTTTTGAAATAACATACAGAATTATATCAGCGCGCAAAATCGCATCAATCGAGCGCTCAACACCAATCCGCTCAACTATATCATCACTTTTTCGAACGCCAGCAGTATCCCACAGCTTATAAAGTATCCCATTAATAGACAACCTCTCTTCAATTATATCCCTTGTTGTCCCCTCAATCTCTGTAACTATACTGCGTTCATAATCACACAGCCTGTTCATAACAGAGCTTTTGCCGCTGTTTGGCAGACCGACAATAGCAACAGTTACCCCATCGCGGATAGCGGTATAGTTACTATAGCTCTGCATAAGTTTTGAAAGCTCATCTTTAATAGAAATCAGACTTTTCAAGAAATGCTCTTCTGAAAGTTCTTCAATATCCTCATCTGGAAAGTCGATATATGCAAGAATTGCCGCATTGAGTGAGATAAGCAGATTCGCAGTATGCATAACTTTATTGTAGAGCTCACCATTTCGAGCTCTCGACAATAGCTTTACTGCCCTCTCGCCCTCAGCATCAATTACTTCAGCAATCGCCTCTGCGGCAGATAGCGAGAGTTTGCCATTTAAAACAGCTCTTTTTGTAAATTCGCCAGCTGTTGCCGCCGCCGCACCTGCATTTAAAGCAGACTGCAAAACAAGCCTTGTGAGAGCAACCCCACCATGGCAAGAAATCTCAACCATATCTTCACCTGTGAAACTGCGTGGTGCATAGAAAACAGTTGCAATTCCATCATCTATTATATCTTCATCACTTAATATATTTCCATAAACAGCACTATTTGCGGGTATTTCCATAAGCGATTTGCCCGACTTTAAGCGAAAAATCTTCGATGCAATTAAAACTGCATTCTCGCCACTAATCCGTATAACAGCAATTCCGCCTCGTCCCTTTGCGGTCGCTATCGCCGCTATTGCTCTTTCCATTAAAACACCCCTTTTATCTACCCTTAAATATAACTCATTTTCTTAAATATTTCAAGTTTTAATAGAGTTTACGCGATATAATACACAGCTGATTAAAAGGCAAAAATGGAGAAACACAAAAATATAGCGGCTGTTTTTTAAAAAGAATTAAAAGTGCTGCAAAAAAAGAGAGGCTGCCGCCCGCGGCAAACGCATTTCATGCGTTTTTCTGGCACCTTGTGCCAGACTTTGCGACTAAATGTCGCAAAGGTGCCGCGGCAGAGCCTCTCTCATCTACAGCTAAATATAAAGCAAGCCGCCAATTTAAAAAAACAAAGACACACAAACCCAAAATTCAGCTAAAGCTTAAAGGATCTGAAAGTAAAAGGACGAACAACCATCAGCTGTCCGCCCTAAACTGCATTTACCATCAAAATTTATCAACCGTTATCATAACTCAATTATACAAGCGCTAAAACAAAGCTTTTACCCTCTTCAATATCAAAGCTATTATCCCTTGTGAAATCCAATAAATAATAGTAGTACCCATCTTCAAATAAAATATATGAAAGACTGCCATTTGTGTAAAAAATTTCAACCGGCTGTCCAGCTATCTCATAAGCTTCGCTTGTAACCCCCTCTGTCGGAAGATTACTCGCAATAGATGATACGATACTTTTAATTAGTATAACAGGAGACCCAACTTCATCGTCACCAAACCTATAATATGTAAACCTTAACGCAGTTGCTGTGTAAGCTTCGAATTCAAGTGCTTTATATCCAGCGACAACTTTCGTCTCATCGAAATCAATCGCAAACCCAGCAATACCCTCTGCTTCGTCTGCACTATTATACCCTATAAAAATCATAGCATCGCCGTTATCGTCCATATATTCATCGTCATCAACAAATCCGTGCGCATCATCGCTGTTGCTATCCA
>CAYJGP010000081.1:0-3970 GCA_964369435.1 uncultured Oscillospiraceae bacterium
AGAGTTCAATATTTTCACCCCTTAAATCAGATAAACTATAAACGACTACATCTAAACAATTCAGCTTCATTTGGCAAATACAAACCTCTTTTGTAACCGGCAAAGGATATGTTTTAAAATAGATTGTCTCGCCGTTTTCACCTTTAAGAGAGTTCAATATTTTCACCCCTTAAATCAGATAAACTATAAACGACTACATCTAACCAATTCAGTTTCATTTTCCTTTTTCACCTTTGTTCAACTGCCAAAATATAAGCTCGAATCAGAGTATCAATACACCAAAGCATTATAATCATCGCTGCACTTTTCATTCTGCAAAATTTCTATCATTTTCAGCAATTTTGATATCAACAAATAAAGCTAAATAACATTAATAAACAGTTTTTCTACATTGCATCGCTTTAACATGTTATCATAGCAACATTGTGACAAATCGTGTAAAGAGATAACAAATTTCAAAGTTTTTTCTGACGCTCCCTTAAACCGCAATTATTGCGTTAAATCTAGGTGTTAATTTATCTTTTCTTGCTGTAAATTAAATTATCAATTGTTTGTCGCAAAGTATTAACGGTTGATTTATGTTAGAATTATGTTATAATATTCTCAACTATTTATAACGTTAACTTTTCCGGAGGTTTTATGAGCAAACAAGATACACGAAAGCAATTGATTTTCAAGGTTGTCCATGAACAGAATGGTATTAGCATCAAGGAACTTGCTGAAAAAACAGGTGTTTCTGAAATGACTATCCGCCGAGATTTAAAATCCCTTTCACATAATGAGGCTGTTAATGTTATCAACGGAGTTGTTGTTCCTGTAACAAACGCTTCTGGTGGCTATAGCGAGTTTAGTCGAGCTGATGATAGTAATAACGATTATTTTGTTTCGCTTGCTAAGACTAAAAATTCAAAGAACAAAGAACTTATTGCAAGAGCGGCGGCGAAACTCATAGAGCCTGATGATATAGTTATCGTCGATATAGGTACCACCACCTCGCAAATACCTCGTTACCTACCTCACGGATACCCCATAACGATATTTTGTTTTAGCACAACTGCACTTATGGAAGCTATTCGCAAGAAGTTTTCAAGGCTTATTTTCAGCGGTGGTCTGTACCATCCAAAAACTGAGACATTTGAGTCGCCCGCTGTTTGTGATTTAATTCAAAATATAAGAGCAACTAAGGTTTTCGTTTCAGCGGCAGGAGTTTGTGATAATCTAGGTCTTACCTGTGTTAACGATTATGAGTCGAATATAAAGGCAGCCGCTATATCATCATCTCAGCACAGATATCTCACTGTCGACTCATCTAAACTCGGTCGTATTCGCGAAAACTTTTTCGCTGATCTCTCTGTTATAAACACTGTTATTACCGACAACGGCATAACTGATGAGTGGACTCAAAAATTCAAAAAACTTGATATTGATGTAATTATCGTTTGAGTTTACACATTTTCTTTCTATATAGTACAAAGCTGATATGCGTAAAACTATTCTTGTTGTTAATTTTTATTTAAATTTAGTGTTTTAAACTTTTAATACGCTCGCACTATAATTTTTATACCTATTTATATATTGCTAAAAACTAAACTAAAAAAGCGATGTGAATTAAATTCACATCGCTTTTATCTTGCAAAATCTTTATATTAGCTTTGAAATTCTAACTACTTAAATATCAGTCAAAACCACTTTTCCCTCTTCTAAGCTTTTCTTAATATCGATTATCCGCTGGTTTTTACTTCCACGAAAGCTAATTTCAAGGCTCTTTTCTTCTTCAACAAATTTCCCGTCAATTAATATATCACAGAGCCCTAAAAGCTTCTGCTCTTCCTCTCCAAGTGACAAAATTTCTTCGAAGGTATACCCTGAATAGATAATAACATCTCTCTTATCATCTTTTAACTCCGATAAAAGATTAATCAACCCAGCCGCTTGACAGAAAGGCTCACCGCCAGATAATGTCAACCCCTTAAGATAGCTTCGAGATTTATAATCTTTCGCAATCTCCGCTGTATCAACAAGCTTATTATCTATAAAAGAATGACTCTCTTTGTTGTGACAGCCGGTACAGTTGTGCGGACACCCTTGCACAAAAACAGCGTATCTGATACCCGGGCCGTCAACAAAGCTCTCTTTTACGATTCCAAAGGTATTTAGTTTTAGCATTTTGCTGAGTTATGTTTTACTCTATCGCTCTCTTCGCTCTTTTTCGCATCATTAAAGCGGTCAAGTGTACCAACTAGATACCCTGTTATTCTACGGATTCTCTCAAACGAAACCCCTTCACCTATCATTACATCTTTTTTTACAGCCATTATTCTGTCCCCTTTCTTTTGAATATATTCGGCCTACGACGTCTCTCGCTCTCTTCATTCTTGTCGCCTGCGTATCCCAAATTATCTGAATTAAAGTCTTTATAAAGTCCCAGTTTTTGCAGTTTTGAGAGTGGAACACCCTCTCCGTCGCGTCTGCCACATCTTGGGCAAACATCATCGATAATTCCTGTATACCCACAAACAGGGTCTCTGTCTACTGGGTGATTTATCGAGCCATAACCGATACCGCTCTCTTTCATTATTCGAACAATCGCCAGAAATGCCTCGATATTCTGCGATGGATTGCCATCTATCTCAACATAAGTTATATGTCCACCATTAGTCAGTGGATGATATGGCGCTTCGAGCTTTATCTTATCGAAAGCTGAAATATCGTAGTATACAGGTATATGGAATGAATTTGTATAGTAATCTTTATCGGTAATTCCATCAATTTTACCGTACCTATCTTTATCCATACGGACAAATCTTCCTGAAAGTCCTTCGGCTGGTGTTGCTATGAGCGAGAAGTTGAGTCCTGTCTTTTTCATCTCACGGTCACACCTACTGCGCAGATGATTTACTATCTCAAGTCCCAGATTTTGCGCTTCTGCGCTCTCACCATGGTGTTTCCCGATAAGTGACTTTAGCGTCTCTGCAAGACCTATAAAACCAACTGTTAGCGTTCCGTGTTTTATAACCTCTTCTATCTTATCGTCAGGGCCCAGTTTTTCTGAGTCCATCCAGATACCTTGTCCCATAAGGAAAGGGAAATTTCTCGGTGTTTTTGTCGCTTGAATATTAAATCTATGCATAAGCTGTTCAAATACAAGGTCGAGTTTACGATCAAGCTCTTCAAAGAAAAAGTCTATATCTTTATTTGCTTTAAGAGCAATTCTCGGTAGGTTAATTGAGGTAAATGATAAATTCCCACGCCCTGTTACTATCTCACGCTCTCTATCTGCGGCATTCGCAATAACCCTTGTTCTACAGCCCATGTAAGCCACTTCGCTCTCAGGTTTTCCAGCTTTATAATACTGTGCGTTAAACGGCGAATCGAGGAACGAGAAGTTTGGAAATAGACGCTTTGCTGAAACCTCAATAGCCTGCTTGAACAGATCGTAATTCGGGTCATCCTCGTTATAGTTGACACCTTCTTTTACCTTGAATATATGGATTGGGAATATCGAAGTCTCGCCATTTCCAAGTCCTCGCTCTGTAGCTGTAAGCACAGCTTTTGTAACTAGTCTACCTTCTGGAGAAATATCGGTACCATAGTTTATTGAGCTAAATGGCGTCTGACTACCTGCTCTTGAGTTCATAGTGTTTAAATTATGGACTAGCGCTTCCATTGCTTGCATAGTTGCTTTTTCAGTTTCTAATTTTGCATATTTCGCTGTAAATTTCACAATTTTCGCTGAAAGTTCTTCACCAAATTCATTATTTAGTAGCGATAAAACAGTCTCGCTAAATCCGTTATCATCTCCAAGAAGCGGCTCTGCCCCTGCTTTTTTAGCTTCATCAATTATTCTAGTTGCAGTTGCATCGCTGCCCTCTACTCCTGCTAGAGCATCTATTGCCTTTGCTAGATTATTTCGATATTCTTTAGTGTATGTTTTGCGAACACCATCCGCTAAATCATAATCAAACGATGG
>CAYJGP010000081.1:3980-8982 GCA_964369435.1 uncultured Oscillospiraceae bacterium
AACACTTTGCCCTCCATGCTGATCATTTTGATTACTTTGAATAGCAATGCAGGCAAGTGCTGCATAACTTCTAATATCGTTTGGTGGACGAAGATGACCATGTCCTGTTGAAAATCCATCTTTAAATAGCTTTGTCAAATCTATCTGACAACAGGTAGTTGTTAAAGTATAGAAATCAAGGTCATGGATATGGATATCCCCTTCTCTATGAGCCTTTGAATGAACAGGGTCGAGGATAAATACATCATAAAAGCTCTTAGCGCCCTCACTGCCGTATTTGAGCATCGTTCCCATGGCAGTATCGCCGTTTATATTTGCGTTTTCTCGTTTTGTATCGTTTTCATCTGAGCTCTTGAAGGTCAAATCCTCAAAAGTTTTCATAAGTGTTGAGTTCATGCTACGCGATCTAGTTCGCTCATTTCGGTATAGAATATATTTTTTTGCTGTTCTAGCATGTCCATTACCCATTAAGACACGCTCAACTATATCCTGTACATCCTCAACAGCTGGTGTTTTACCAAGCTCTGCTTCGGCAATCTGTGCGACCTTTCCGGCTAGCTCATAAGCGGTATTATAATCGCTCCCACCTATTGATTTCGCCGCTTTATATATAGCATCAGCTATTTTGTCTAGCTTAAACTCAACACATCGCCCATCTCGTTTTACTATTCTCTCTATCATTATACCCTCCGTATATAAAACACAATATATAGTGTTTTTTCTCTACCATTTAAGATTATATCGTAAAATATGGTGTATGTCAAATAACAAATTATTAATAAACTGCAAAAAAATAAGAGCTTTAAGCTCTTATTTTTATTAGATTTAATTACTCTTCGAGCAGTAAAATTCCTTCATCGTCCTCAATTACTCCATATATAACCTGTGAAAAATGCAAAATATCAGATTTGACTTCCTCTTTATTTGTCTCATTTAAAAGCTCGTGTCGTGCGCCCGGATAAATTTTCATATCGACATTATGTTTACTGCTTTTAAATTCAATATACACCCTCTCAAAACCTTTTCTAAAATCTCCAACAGGATCCATATCTCCACTTATTATTAAAATAGGTAAATCTTTCCTCGTCCACTTAATGCAGTTATCGCTATTTGCAAGGGTTAGCAGATCGGTCACCACACGCATACCATCTACCGAAAAGGTAAATCCACAAAGTGGGTCGTCGATATACTTTTGAACCTCATCTTCATCTCTTGATAACCAGTCATACTGTGTTTTAGGGTTATCGTATTTCTTATTGTACTGCTTAAAGGCAAGATCTGCTAAAAGATTACTTCTATACTCTCCACCTTTAAAAAGTTTAATTATATTGCCAAGTATATTCCCAACAGGAGCTAGCGGGTTGCTCTTTGCGGTACCGCAAAGGATTAGCCCATCTATTTTATGTGAATATCGCGATGCAAAGCACCGAACTATAAAGCTTCCCATGCTGTGCCCAAACAAAACAACTTTCGAGAGTGGGTAATGACTTTTTGCAATATCTAGTAGTTGTTTTACATCTTCAACTATATAGTCGCTCTGTTTGTTATCGCGAAAAATACCGTGTTTTCCTTCTTCTGCTGTTTTACCATGCGCTAGGTTATCTGCTCCAAAGAAGGCAATATCGTGCGAGAGCAGCATCTGCGCTAGCTCTTTATATCTGCCTATATGCTCGCTCATTCCATGCACAGCTATAAATACACCTTTTATATTTTCAGGTTTTGTGTAAATATAATGAACTGTATCAAGTCCATTGCTGCTTTTAAATGTGGCTTCTTTCATAAAAATCTCCATTTCAAATACTATTTCTGTATCTTTATATTTTAACTTATTAATATAAAATAAATATGTCTGTTTTAAAATAATAAATTATCAGCTCTGCCCCTCGCTATACATCTTGCTGTAGAAACCACCGTTTTCAATAAGCTCTTTATGATTGCCAACCTCAATAAGTTCACCGTCTCGAAGCACTAAAATTTTATCGGCATCTATTATAGTTGATAGCCTGTGAGCTATAACTATTGAAGTCCGTCCATCTAGTAGTCTGCGAAAAGCTTGTATTACTAGCTGTTCTGTTAATGTATCTATACTGCTTGTCGCCTCATCGAGAATTAAAATTTTAGGGTCACGCAACATTACACGTGCAATAGATATAAGCTGTCGTTGTCCTACAGACAGCTCTTCACCATTCTCTGATAGCTGCATATTATAGCCGTCTTCACTTTTTTCTATAAATGTCTGTGCAAAACTTCTATTCGCAGCACTCTTGATTTCATCGTCAGTAGCATCGCTGTTTCCATAGCTTATATTATCACGAATACTCCCCTTGAAGATAACAGGTTCTTGAAGCACTGAGGACACCTCTGATAGAAGCGAATCTCTATCGAGTTCTCGAAGAGGTGTTTCTGAGAACAATATTTCACCCTTATAGTCCTCAAAATATCCCATCAGCAGGTTGATAAGAGTTGTTTTACCACAACCAGTAGGTCCTACTATCGCAATTTTCTCAGACGGTTTTATCTCAAAGCTTATATCCTTTAAAACATCTTTTACTCCGTCATACGAAAATGAGAGGTTTGAAACTTTTATAGCCCCTGTTATATCAATCTTAACACTACCGCTATGCTCTTCTTTATAGCTAAACACATCACCTGTTCTCTCACCTGCTGAAATTGCCGACTGCAAAACATTAAATACACCAGATATTTCATTGAAAGGTTTTGTGTATTGGTTTGCATAGATAAGAAGTGCTGAAATATCACCAACACTCAAACTTCCATCAATTGCAAAGTAAACTCCGAGTAGACCTGTTGCTATATAGATAAGGTAGTTCACAACCCTTGTTGTTGGGTTTGTGAGCGACGAGTAAAACTGCGCTTTGGTGCTTGCATCTAAAAGCTCTTTGTTTATCTTTTGAAATCCTTTTTTTGCAACTTCCTCTTTTTCTGCAATCTTAACTACAAAAGATCCTCCGATATATTCATTCGCAAATCCACTGAGCTCACCTGTTTTTTTTGCCGACTCTTTAAAATATTTATCAATTCCGTTTGCAATAGTTGTTGCTACAAAAAATGAAAGCGGTGTTAAAACTGCAACGCTAAGTGCAATAATTGGATTTATCATAAGCATTAGAACAAGTGTTCCGATTATCGTTATAATACCAGTTAAAAATGATACTAAAAATGAGGTCACGCCATCGTTTATAACTGTTATATCAGATGTTGCACGAGTTACAAGGTCTCCAATGCTCTTTTTATCAAGCTCATCTACACGAAGTCGTAGATACTTTGAAAAAACCGATTGGCGAAGGCCAAATACTGTTTTAGCAGTTATTTTATTTGCGATATACGACACAGCAAAGCTTGTAAGTGCTGCAAACACAATAACACAAGACAAAATTACAAGCAAGTTATTTAGCGAGTTGTAATTTACAAACTCTTTTGAGATAATATCGACAGCCGCTCCTGAAATAAGCGGTATGAATAGTGCGGCAACAGCTGAAAGAGCTGCAAAAACTGCCGCTATTATAAGTCGCTTTGCTGGGAAGTTTAGATATTTTATAAGCGCTACTGTTTTTTTACTCATATCTCCACCTCTATTCCCTGACTCTTCGCAAGGTTGCGATATAGATTGCAGTGCGCTAAAAGCTCGTTGTGACTACCCTTCGCGATAATTTTACCGTCATCAATAACTATTATCCTCTCTTTTTGCGAAACAGTGAGTACCCTTTGGCTTATAGTTATCGTTGTGTCACATATATCTGCTATATTTTTTTGAACAGCTTTTGCTGTTATATTATCAAGCGAGGTAAAGCAATCATCGAATATATAAAGACCTGCCTTTTTATAAAGAGCTCTCGCTATCGATAACCTCGCTTTCATTCCACCGGATAAATTCCGCCCATTTTGCAAAACTTCCATATCTAAACTTTTTACAAAGTCACAATTTGCAGCTTTTAGCGCAAGCTTTGCTCTCTCTTCGTCGATATTTTCATCTAGCGATAGATTAAACGAAATATCACCTTTGAAAATAGTTGGGATAGTTTCGCACAGGCTGTATTCACATCCACTTTCTATCTCACCTTCAAAGTCGCGGTATCCACCGATAATTATCTTTGCAAGAACCGACTTGCCACTACCTGAAACACCGATTATTCCGATGTCGTCACCCGCATTCACTTCTAAATTTATATCCTTTAAAACGGGCACTTTAGCTGTGCTAAATCGATAGTTTAACTTTTCTATTTTTAAAACTTTATCGCTTAAAACTCGTCTGTCAGAAATATCATCTTCCATCGCAAGTACACTTGAAATTCTAGTCATGGCGGCGAAACCTTTTGAGAAAATAACAGATATATTGGCAATTATAATTAAAGCTACTAGTATCTGGTTTAGATATCCTATAAATGCTATAACCTCGCCAGATGTTAAAATGCCACTTTCAACACCAAATGCACCAAAATAAAGAATAGCAACGATAGCACCGTTTAAAATCAAAAATGAAAGCGGAGACAAAAGTGATGATACTCTACTGCTTTTTACAACTGTATTGTAATATTTTTCATTATCTTCTAAAAAACGTTCATTCTCACCTTCTGCATTTCTAAAACTCTTAACAAGTCTTGCGCCAAAAAGGTTTTCACGAAGAGTTAAGCTAAGATTATCAAGTATCTTCGCTACTTTTGTATAGAGTGGTACTGTATATTTCATTATTGTTATATTTAATATCGCAATAAAAACTGTGACTACAAGGAAAACAAGTGAAATATGAAAATCTATATATGCACTCATAATAAATGCACCGATAATAATAAATGGAATTCTTGTTATAAATCGAATACCCATCGCAACTGCATTTACAACAAGATTTACATCGTTATTGAGCACTGAAATAATATAGTTTTTTGAGTTTCGCTGTGTATTTAAAACGCTTGTATTCAACGCTTTACTAAAAAGCGCCTCTCTTATATCATATCCGATTTTAGCCCCCGCAACTGAAGCTAGT
>CAYJGP010000081.1:8992-9433 GCA_964369435.1 uncultured Oscillospiraceae bacterium
TCTTCCCAATATAAAATTATTATCGCCGCTTCGAATGCGGTCATCTATTAATGAAGCCATTACAAGAGGAATAATAAGCTCAAAAACAGCCTCGATGACCTTACAGAATGGTCCGAGTGTTAAATGTAATTTGTATTTTTTGAATATTGGCATTAGTTCTTTGATAGGTAACACCCCCTCTATAAGATTTTACAACGAACAGAAAATTTAATCAAGTAAAAGGATAAAAAATATTAGCAGTTATTTATGGTTTTCTATTATAAATTAGATAGCATCTACCTCTGCTCATCATAAATAAGTTTCTCGAGATTTCTCCAAACAAAAAAATCAGACCCTAAGGTCTGATTTTTTCTATATTGGGGTTTGAATTAAGCGTTGTAACTCTCTTCTTCTTTTTCTTTTCTCTCTGCGAAGTATGAAACGAGTCCTTGTAGAGCTGTT
>CAYJGP010000082.1:0-9345 GCA_964369435.1 uncultured Oscillospiraceae bacterium
CTTTATCTTATTGGTGTACGACTCGTCCACTCTCGGCAACCGCCATAATTACCTAACAAATAATCCTTTCGGGTTATTTGTATTTGTGACTGAATGGTAAAATAGCGTTAACAGCTGTCACAACTTCGGTGAACTTCTCAGGGGTTAACGATTGTGGTCCATCGCAAAGAGCATGTGCTGGGTCGTTGTGAACCTCTATCATAAGGCCGTCTGCACCTGCTGCAGTTGCTGCAAGAGACATTGGCATAACAAGGCTCGCTTTTCCTGTAGCGTGGCTCGGGTCGATTATTATTGGTAGATGGGACATCTTCTTAAGCATTGGGATAGATGAAAGATCGAGAGTATTTCTCGTTGCAGTTTCAAATGTTCGTATTCCCCTCTCACAGAGAATAATATTTTCATTACCGCCAGCCATAGCATACTCAGCACTCATCAGCAGCTCTTCAAGAGTATTTGCAAGACCTCTTTTAATTAGTATTGTCTTGTCTGATCTTGAAAGTTCTTTTAAAAGCTCAAAGTTTTGCATATTACGAGCTCCAACTTGGATTACATCAACGTCTGAGAACAGATCGAGTTGTGAGAGATCCATAATCTCTGTTACAACCGGAAGTCCTGTTGCTTTTTTAGCGGCTAGTAGAAGTTTTAAGCCCTCATCTCGAAGACCTTGGAATGCATAAGGTGATGTTCGAGGTTTGAATGCCCCACCACGTAGAAGTGTAGCTCCTGCTTTTTTCACACTCTCTGCCACTGAGCAGATCTGGTCGTGCGACTCTATTGAGCATGGTCCAGCGATTATATTGAAGTTTCCACCACCGAGTTTTACATCGCCGATATTAATTACCAAATCATCTGGATGAAACTTTCTGTTTGCATTTTTATACGGTTCTGAAATTCTCTTAACCTCATCCACAAATTCAAGTGCACTTATAAGGTCAATATCAACAGCTGATGTATCACCTATCAGTCCTAAAACCGTCTGATTTTTGCCGTGATTTTCATTGATCTCAATGCCAAGGCTAATTAGCCATTTGCGAAAATTCAGGTATTGGTCCTCATTGTATGCTTTTTTTAATACGACAATCATAATTACCTCCATAATAAAAACTCCGCAGTGTGTTTCACTGCGGAGCTTGTCTTTAAAAAATTGTTCTTATATAAACAATCAGACTACACTTTTATGAAACACAAAATTACTCTGTCTAAAAAAATAAACAAAGCTAAAGTAAAAATATGTAAATATATTTACTGGTAGTTTCATAAAAATTCTCCTCATGTTTTGTTAATAATACCATACTATGAATAATAATGCAACAGTAAATTTAAAATTTATTAATTTGCATTTATTTTTTTAGTATCCCATCTCGGCGAGTAGCTCAATCATAAGATCGGGACGATCAGTTATTATACCATCACAACCTAGTTCAATTAGTCTACGCATCTCTTCCTTGTCGTTAATCGTCCAGTAGTGCAAGAACATATTATTGTGGTGGATTTTATATTCAAGGTAAGAGTTGTCAAGAGGTATTCCACTCATACTTGGCGGTAGCTGCAGTCCTGCATGTGGAAACTCAAAGAATATGCCAAATCCTGCGTAGTTTGCAACAACAAAGGTCGTTGCAGACGACATATCCATCGAAATATTAACTCTGTCATCCTTTATCTCTACAAAATGGTCCATTACCTCACTGTGAAACGATGCTACACACACATACTCCCAAAGCTCATATTCATCAATAAGACGATTGAGCTCCTCTGCAGCAGCAAACCCTACTTCTTCACCGTCTTTGATTTCCATAACATACAGTGCATCATCACCAAACTGCGAAAACATCTCTTCAACAGTCATCGGTACAAGCCTTGATAGCGTTTCGGTATCTGTTTCGTCTCTATAAGGTAAATCGCCATCTAAATCTTCAAAGTTGTAACCAAAATTCATCGAAAGCAACTGCTCATAAGTATAATCATTAACTTCACCAGTTGCATTAGCGGTAGCATCAACAGTTAGGTCGTGATGGGTTACAAGCATTCCATCAGCTGTCATGCATAGATCCATTTCAAGGACGTCAACACCCATCTCAAAGCTCTCTTCGAAAGCCATAACAGTATTCTCAGGGTAGAGATGTTTTGCACCACCGTGAGATATAACAAGCGGCGCTTCGCCATCTTCTATCTTGAAATTCGACTCTCCACTAAACCCGCGATACGGAAGTATCTGGAGCAGAATATATATAACAAGAAAGGCAGCAAGCGTTATTAAAACTATCTTTTTTTTGGATCTCTTCTTATTATCTTGCGTTTTTACTTCTTTATCCATTTAAACCCTCTATTTAACAAGTTTTTCAATGCCGACAACAACACCGCCGCCAACAGCTGCTGCGAGTGCCGATGTTGCTATTGTCGCAATATTATATGTTGCATCAAACGGAATTACCATAATACAGCTTGCAATAACAAGACCGAAAATAAGACTCATAGTTGCTTTGTGGTTTTTCTTAAGTGCATACGCAGTAACTTTTGAGCTTAAAACTATTCCAAGTAGTATGCCAAAGAACAAAAAACCTAGCGGGATTAAAACTACAACTTCAAACGAGGTGACATTCGCTACAAGCGAATTAAATAGATAGTATTCACCAATTATCAAAAGCAGCATACTTCCACTAACACCCGGTATAAACATCGCCGCTCCAGCTATTATACCAAGAAAAATCATCTTCCCAAGATAAAGAGGTTCAATCGCTGGAAACTCAGTTATAATCATATCAGTTTCAACAGGAGCCAAAAGCACCATAGCAAGGATAATAGCAGCGCCTATTACAAAGGGAATTATGCTAATTTTACCTGTTGGCATCTCTTTTCTTTTGAGTATTGGAATAGAAAAGGCAATCATTCCAACAAAACAAAATTTCGTCTGTGTTGGGAAATTTGCAAGCGCATATTCCATAATATTTGCAAATGCGACAAGACCTATAAGGACGCCGACTAGAAGAACACCCAAAAATTTCAGATGTTTCACTTTGCTCTTAAGGCTGCTCTTTGATAAAATTTCGCTAATTGCGGTCATTATTGGTCCAAATATACCGAAAATAACCATCATTGTGCCACCACTGACACCGGGGATAATATTCGCTATACCTACAACAAAACCACCTATAATTAGTTTTAACATAAATACCCTCAAATCATTATAAACTCTAGGCAAAAAGAAAATTCTGCCAACCGTTACATTTTACCATAGTTTAGAGCGTATTTGCAAGAAAAAGAGCTGAATATTTACAGTGTATACCTATTTTTTACGATAACCCTCAAAACGGAAAGTTTGACGCTCGAAACTCTACCGCGTACCCTGCAGGGACGATTTTCCAAATCGTCCGCTCGCCCCAATGCGCGAGAAGTGCACTTCGGTGCGTTTTCTGCAAGGGACGTTTGACACCACACTATTATTGCATTTTTCATTTAAAAGATGCTTTTTAGCGGTATATACGCTGTCATTCATTTTCTGTTAAGAGATAATACATTACTGAGGTGAAGCAAAGCTTAAGTGCATTTCGCGATGAAATAGTTGATACATATAATCATTTTCATTTATATACAGCTATTATTTAAACATATAAATGCAATCTAGATGTGAAGTCACAGTTAGCGGCATCTAAACATGCAATACAGTTTTTAAAAACAGAAATGAAAACACTGCTCCAAAAAGCCAAATAATGCAAATCAAATACTTTTAGCCTCCTTATCTTTGCAACATAAACTTTTAAAAGCAAAAAACACGCTGTGAGAATAATCTCACAGCGCATTAATTAATGTTATCTAAAAATTAGTCAACGTTGTAAAAACAATCTTTGCCCTGATACTCTGCTACACAGCCGAGCTCGTCCTCGATGCGGATAAGCTGGTTGTACTTCGCTATACGGTCAGTACGGCTCATTGAACCTGTTTTAATCTGTCCTGCGTTAAATCCAACAGCGATATCAGCTATTGTTGTATCCTCTGTTTCACCTGAACGATGTGAAACAACGCATGTGTAACCTGCTTTTTTAGCCATTTCCATAGCATCAAAAGTCTCAGTTAGCGAACCAACTTGGTTAACTTTTATAAGGATTGAGTTTGCAATACCTTTCTCAATACCCTCTTTTAGGATTCTTGGGTTTGTAACGAATAGGTCGTCACCAACAAGCTGAACTTTTTTGCCAAGTCTGTCTGTTAATTTTTTCCAACCATCCCAGTCGCTCTCGCCAAGTCCGTCTTCGATTGAAACGATAGGATATTTCTCACACCAACCAGCGTACATCTCAATTAGCTCTTCTGTTGTTTTTGTGCCGCCACCTGATTTACGAAGCTCATACATACCTGTCTCTTTGTTGTGGAACTCAGAAGCCGCAACGTCCATAGCGATACAGATATCTTTACCTGGAACATATCCAGCAGCTTTTATAGCCTCAACGATTAGTTGTAGTGGCTCTTCGTTACCATCGTTACAGCTAGGAGCAAAACCGCCCTCATCGCCAACGTTTGTATTGTAGCCTTTAGCTTTTAGAACATCTCTTAGGTTGTGGAAAGTCTCAGCGCCCATACGTAGTGACTCTTTGATATTTTTAGCGCCAACAGGCATAATCATAAACTCTTGGAAATCAACTGTTGAGTCAGCATGGCTTCCGCCGTTTACAACGTTCATCATTGGAACAGGAAGAGTTTTTCCGTTAAATCCGCCGAGGTATTTGTATAGTGGCATACCATATAGGTCTGCTGCTGCATGAGCACAAGCCATTGAAACACCAAGGATTGAGTTTGCGCCTATGTTTGATTTAAAGTCTGTTCCATCGAGGTCAAGCATAGCTTTGTCGATAGCATTCTGATTTGTAACGTCCATACCGATGATAACTGGAGCGATTTTCTCATTTACGTTCTCAACAGCTTTTAGAACGCCTTTTCCGAGGTAACGAGCTTTGTCGCCATCGCGAAGCTCTAAAGCCTCTCTCTCACCTGTTGAAGCGCCTGACGGTACCATAGCACGGCCGAATGCGCCCATCTGTGTTGTAACCTCAACTTCGATAGTTGGGTTACCGCGTGAATCAATAACTTCACGAGCATAAACTTTACTGATAATAGACATTTAACATCCTCCAAATTTATAATTGTATTTGTTTCCGTTAAAATTATAACACATTGTATTTGACAAGTAAAGAAAAAAAAGCCTTTAAAATGGTTAAATTTGTGTGACTAAAATAAGAAAAAACGCGATGTATTCATACACCGCGCTCTTTTGATAATTTATAGATATATTAAAGCAAATTTTCCGATATCGCCTTTTATCCAGATAGCTCTTCTATATCTTTTCAATATTTAAATTCTCAAGTGGCTCTGGTTTTGCAAAATGATAACCTTGCGCATAATCCACACCATAGCTTACTGTTATTTCGTGAATTTCTTCGTTTTCAACAAATTCTGCAATAGTCTCAGATCCAATTAAATCCGCCATGCATTTAATTGATTCTAATATAGTTCTGCTATCTTTACTTGTGTTCACTGTTTTTATTATATTACCATCGATTTTTATTATTTCAGGTTTTAGCGATATTATCGAGGTATAAGTAGCATATCCAACTCCGAAATCATCAACCGCTATTTTGCAGCCAATTTCACGAACTTTTTCTAAAAAATCATAAAGCACATCATTTGAATTGTAGTTTTCTGTTTCGACAAACTCAACTATCACTCTATCTGGGCTTGGATGTTGCTTTAACCTTTCAACAAGCCAGTTTCTAAACTCCTCTGACTGGATATCAAGCAGCGAGATATTGAAACTAAGTTCGCTATTAAGAGAGGCAAAATCATTTAAGGCTTTATCGATAATTATTTTACTCAGCGTTAGATACATCTTGAGAGTTTTGGAAGTATCTAAAAATGCACCCGGCGGATAAACTTTACCATCTTTATCAACCACTCGCATAAGCGTTTCGTATTTGCTTAGCTTATTTGTTTTATTGTTATATATCCCCTGATAGAAGGGTATTACTTTATCATTTTCAATAGCATAGTTTAAAAGATCTAAAATCTTAACATTCTCTTCCTGCTCTGCTAAAAGTTTTTCTCTTTCATCGTTTGCCACAATAAAATTATTTTGCATATCTTTATTTACATAATAGGCGCTCATAACCTTATCAATGAGGTGATCACCTTCCGCTATAGCAAATCTTGAAATTCCACTAAGGCCTGTCTGCTTACCTCGTATAAGCTCATACTGCTCATGATTTGTTTTCATAAGGTTGTAAAAATCGTCATAACTAATACTGTCATCGGCAACAGCCATAAAAGTTTTATATGTATGAATATAAACACTGATAACACTATCAATGCCCATCATTTTGTATGCTTGATTTCCCATAGCCAAAACCTCAGCACTTGTTCTGTTATACCTCTCCTCACCGAAAGTAGCTATCATCATATCTGCATTGATAACTTCAGTCATACAAATCTTATTGAACTTTTTTGTCTTGCTATCGATTAAAAATTGCTCATAACTTAAAATGTTAAATCTACTATCAATTAGTTTCCCAGCGTTACTTTCAATATTACTCATATTACACCCTTCAAATAAAGAATTCCTACCAGTTGATTATATCATTTAAAAAATGCTATTACAAGCTATTATTTAATATAATCGATTATTTTACAATTAAGTTTAAATATGAAATATAGCCACATTTTTGCCTATCTATCCAAACTTTTACATAACTCAGATATTCATAAAAATCCGCTTTTATAGGTTTTGTTTTTTTAAGTTACCCTCAACAAACGCTTTGATGTTATAGCTCTCTCCTATAGTAGGCTCTCTACCAAATATACTTACAAAATTCCTAAAGGCCTCCAAAACAGTTCTCTTTTCACCAACTGCCTGTCCAGCAGTTCTGATATCTTCACAGAAAACTTTAAATTCCTCACTGTCTTGAGGGTCCCAATGAGAATTTATGTAGTGGATGCAATCGTACTTTTCAATATCTGATAGACGTCTGTCGATATCTGGCAGATCATAGCTCCAAGGACCTAAAAACAGTTCCTGACATATACCATCTCCCAAAAACAAAACTTTTCTATCGTTTACATAAAGACAGATACTATCAGCTGAGTGCTCACCACCTAAGTGGAAAATTTCGACTGTAACACCACCTAAGTCAATTTGCATTTTATCCGAAACATAAAGATTCGGTATTGCAATCTTCACGCTCTCCCGCTCATCCACTGCAAGCTCTTTTCTAATATGCTCTCTACAAAAATCTATCTCAAGCCCATTTAAAACTCGCTCATCTAGCGACTCATCATCCCATTTGTAGCTCGATATCGCTTTGAGCTGTTCTGCACAGAATGGGTGTGAAATTAGATTTTTCGTGTCTATATAGTATGCTCCAAAAACATGATCCCAATGCCAATGTGATAAAACTATATTTTCAATTGGCAAATTTGTTATTTTGCGCACGCCATCTACAATCTCCTTTGCATGCTTATATGAATTACCACTATCGTAAAGCAGTGCAGACCGCTCTCCGATAACAAGCCCTATTGCCGGTCTATCGGAATAGTGATTATGCGGCATATAATAAACATTTTCACAGATTTTATTAAACATATAACTTAAACCCTTTCACATAGCCGATTGATAATTATATCTTATTTTAAAATTTTATCACACTCGACAAAAATTGACAAATGTTAAATATCGATTTTAAATAAATTTTTTTACATTCTATCTATTCATTTTCACGACTATTAATAAACTAAATGTGCTAATTGGCACATTAAAAACAAAGAAATATTTGTTACAATTAATTTGCTGATAACTGCAGTGTTTTATTTTTTAATGTTAAAGATGAGAAATAAAGCAAACGGTAGACTTTATTACTAGCTTAAATCCAACGAAGATATTTGTAATTTAAGTTTACAAAAAAGAAAGGGTGTAAAATAATGAGAAAATTGATAATTTCAGGTTTGGCTATAATGTTATCTCTTCTGCTTGTCGCTTGTGGCGGAGGAGATGATAAATCAGGTGAGGATTCATCTAAAAGCACGATTTCAGAAAAATATAGTGCACTTGAGGGAAAATATCACCTTTCATCTATGTCGTCACTTGGAGAAGAGATGAATTACGCAGACCTCAATCTGCTTAATATGGCTGAAGGTACATACATTGAATTCTCTCCTGATGGAACTGGTAAAATGGCACTCGCCGGAGAGTCTACACTCGGTGAGGTTGATTATGATTTCGATGCAGGCACTATAACTATAGAAGGCGTGGATTCAACATTTGAACTCGATGGAGATGTATTTACTCTTATTACAAACGATATAGACTTCGGCGAATCACAGATGATATTCGTTAAAGAGGACAGCCCACTTTGGGAAGAGATAAAACAACAAGCAAGCGAATATGAAGGCTTTTTAGATGGTCTTGATAGCTTTCTATCCCCTACTAGCACTCTTGAGCTCGGCTCAGACTGGTATGGCACAATGACAATTACTAACTATTCTGGACCAAACGACCGAGAAGGCGTTTTCGATGTCACTGCAAAAATCGACGGCACGGAAAACGCGGCTTACTTTGAAGTTTATGATGGTTCAGCGACAGGCGCTATCAGTATGTATATTGATCTTTATGATACACACTTTGTTCCGATTATTAACAATGAGGCTTGGACATTTGAACGCTATCTTACAGAGGATGATATAGCTGACCTCACTCCTATATTTTTCGATGGAGCATTAGAGTTTATCTACAGCTATGATTACAATGGCGAATCATTTGATGTGCATATCTTCTTGCGTGTTACCGGCACACCTTGGAACGAGATGTTCGACCCACTCCCACCAAGCTATGATGAATATGCAGCTGAATTTGGTTTTGATGGTAACAGCAGTAGTGGAGGCGATGATATGAATGAACAGCTACCAGAAGAAGACAGCAATCTAGTAGTGGAGCACGGACCACTTACAAAAGAAAAACTGCTTGAGATTTACGCCGCACATACAGGTTCCGCCGGCTCTACAAACGGTTCATTTATAAGTATGAACTATGACGAAATAGTCGCGATATTCGGCGAAGAGCCAACACAAAGCACAAGCGAGCACCACAGTGAACATACTTACAGCTATCATGCAATTGATGATGCTGGCTCAAATGTGACTTTCCTATTTGAAGAAAACGATGGAGTCCTTGATTGCAAATCAGTTTCTAAAAACTTCGAATAAATACTGCGAACACTTTTTAAGCCTATCCCCTTTTGGGGATAGGCTTTTTTCTAGCTTTGTGAACGAGAATAAACGTTGTGCCTATGGCACAACTCGCTTAAATCC
>CAYJGP010000083.1:0-9320 GCA_964369435.1 uncultured Oscillospiraceae bacterium
CAATTAAAATAGTATCTTCTTCGCTTAGAATAAGGGTTGCATCACCTTGTCCAACATCTAAAAAGCTTATAATAAGCTCAGTATTTTCAATTGGTGAATACAAAAAACCCTCTTTGTCACTTTCGAGATAATGGTCAAAAACAGGTGTAACCGTCGTTAAAATAATAATCAGTGCCACAGCGGCAAGAGCTATTTTCTTCGACGTTTTTTTGAACTGTCCCATCTGCCATTTTTCTCCCTTTTAGCCTTCTCCTGTTGCCAATTTTTATCGCTCTTACTCCCTCCACGAGGTTTAATGAGCGCATCTGGTCTGTTGCTACAAAGGTCTTGCCTACCTGATAGCGCGAGTGCGGTTTTGACGATATTATAATTTTCAGGTCTAAAATACTGAAGCAAAGCTCTCTGCATCTGTTTTTCTTCTTTCGTCTTCGCTACATATACAGGTTTTAGCGTTTGAGGATCAAATCCACTATAATAAGCAGCTGTCGAAACAGTTCCAGGTGTCGGATAAAAATCCTGCACCTGCTCAGGTCGTATTCTGTTCTGCTTTAAGAAAACAGCAAGCTTTACCGCATCTTCAATACTGCTTCCCGGATGTGAAGACATTAAATATGGCACAAGATACTGCTCTTTACCAATTCTTTTTGTAGTATCATAAAATAGCTTTGAAAATCGGTTATAGCTCTCTATATGCGGTTTGCCCATTTTATCAAGAACTCTTGCACTGCAATGCTCAGGCGCAACTTTTAGCTGTCCGCTAACATGGTGCTCTACAAGCGTCTTTAAAAATCGATCGCTTTTATCCTCTAGCAGATAATCATATCGCACTCCACTTCTAATAAATACCTTCTTAACTCCATTTAACCCGCGAAGTTTTGATAGCAAGTCAAGATATTCGGTGTGGTCTGAAATAAGCTGTTTACAAGGCGTTGGCGCAAGACATTTTTTATCCTTACATAGTCCGTGCTTTATCTGTTTTTCACAAGATGGCTTACGAAAATTCGCCGTCGGTCCTCCAACATCGCTTATATATCCTTTAAATTCCTTGTGCTTTGTCATCTGCATAGCTTCTGCAACAACGCTATCAATGCTCCTTGATGTTACATACCTACCTTGATGAAATGCAAGTGAACAAAAATTACAACCTCCAAAGCAACCTCTGTTATGGATAATTGAGAATTGTACCTCTTCAATTGAAGGGACACCGCCCTGTTCATTATATGAAGGGTGAAAATTCCTCTCATACGGCAGAGAATAAACACTATCGAGCTCTTCTCTTTCAAGTGGAATAGACGGTGGGTACTGCACCAAAAACCTCTCTCCGTGTCGCTGAATAACAGTTTTACCTCTGATATGATCACAGTTTTGGTACTGCTGATACGCGGCTTTCGCATACCGTTGTTTATCTTTTGAAACATTTTCAAATGAAGCTATATCATCATAATTTTGGATACCTTCTATATTAAACTTCAATATAGCAGTACCTCTTATTTCCTCAAGGTGGGTACCATCTCGAAGTCTGTTTGCAATCTCAATTATACTGCGCTCACCCATTCCATAAGAGAGAATATCCGCACCACTCGAAACTAAGATAGATGGAAATACAGTATCATCCCAGTAGTCGTAGTGAGCGAAACGGCGAAGGGATGCTTCTAGTCCACCAATAATTATCGGTATATCTTGAAATTCATCTCGCACAAGTTTGCAATAAACATCAACCGCCCTATCAGGCCGAAGTCCCGCTTTTCCACCAGGGCTATATGAATCATCCGAGCGGCGGCGTTTCGCAACTGTGTAATTCGCTACCATGCTGTCTAGATTACCAGCTGTTACTAGAAAACCGAGTTTTGGTCTGCCTAGTCTTTTAATATCCGCTGTGCTTTTAAAGTTTGGCTGTGCTATAACGCCTACCGAAAAACCGTTTGCCTCTAAAACCCTCGAAATAACCGAGACACCAAAGCTTGGATGATCGACATAAGCATCCCCTGTTATATAGACAAAATCAAGGGTATCTATCCCCCTATCTTCCATCTCCTTTTTTGTTGTAGGCAAAAACATATATCCTCTTTTCTACTCTGCGCTATTTATATTACGCTCAATCCACTGTTGTTTTGTTATTAGTATTACACGTGGTTTACTGCCATCCGCAGGACCTATAATACCCATATCTTCCATCTCATCCATTATCCTTGCAGCTCTCGCATACCCAAGTTTCAATCGACGTTGAAGGTATGAGGTCGAGGCTTGTCCAGCATCTATAACAAGCTCAACAGCTGAATTTAACACCGAACTATCCCCTCCACCACTAGCGCCCTGTGCATTAGTCGCTGCGGCTTTTGGATTATCTGCAAATGTTTCCATATTCTTAATAAATTCATCATCATAAACAGGCTCGCCGCTCTTTTTAACAAAATCAACAACATCCGCTACCTCTTTATCGGTGACAAAACATCCTTGTACCCTTATCGGCTTTGTATTCCCAACAGGGAAAAACAGCATATCACCACGACCGATAAGTTTTTCTGCACCAGCGCCGTCTATTATAGTTCTACTATCAATCTGTGACGACACCGAGAAAGCAATTCTGCTTGGAATATTCGCTTTAATTGTTCCCGTTATAACATTAACCGACGGTCTTTGGGTCGCGACAATTAGATGCATACCAGCAGCTCTCGCCATCTGCGCTAAACGACAGATACTATCCTCAACTTCGCTTGGCGCTACCATCATAAGGTCTGCAAGCTCATCTATAATTATAACAATATGCGGTATCACACGCAGATCATCTCTATTATTTGCTATCTCGTTGTATGCGACAAAATCACGCGCTCCAACCTCTGCAAACATCTTATATCTATTTTCCATCTCTTTTACAGCACTCATAAGAGCACCCGATGCCTTGCGAGGCTCAGTTACAACAGGAGTTTTTGAAAGATGTGGAATACCGTTGTAAATTCCAAGTTCAACAACTTTTGGATCAATCATAATAAATTCAAGCTCTGCAGGTGTAGCTTTATATAAAAGGCTTATGATTATACTGTTTATACAAACACTCTTACCGCTACCGGTAGCACCTGCGATCAGAAGATGAGGCATCTTTGCGATGTCAGCTATAATAACATCTCCCCCAATATCCTTACCAAGCGTTACTGAAAGCTTGCTCTTTGCATTTCTAAACTTATGTGTTTCAAGCACTTCACGTATGCGAACCGCAGAATTCACCTTATTTGGAACTTCAATACCTATAGCTGATTTACCTGGAATTGGTGCCTCTATACGGACACCAGTTGCTGCAAGGGATAGCGCTATATCATCTGCAAGTGAAGTTATTTTGCTTATCTTAACACCAGCTGATGGTTGTAGCTCATATCTTGTAACAGTTGGCCCACGGCTTATATCCACAATCCTTGCAAGCACACCAAAGCTTTTTAGAGTATCCTCAAGTAGAACCGCATTCTGGCGAAGTTCATTCGTTGCATCACTGTTTTTACTCCCTTTGTCATAGCTTAAAAGGGTTGTTGGCGGCAACAAATAATCTTTAAAATCACTCTGCGGCGCCAAAGCTTTAGTCTCAACTTTTACAGGCTCATCCAAAACATCAACAGGCTCTTCAAATCTTTGTTGAGCTGCTGCGGCTTTTGCCTTTATTATATCGTCTATATCAGCTATCACAGTATCAGGTGCTATCTCTTCAACCGCAATAACGCCACTCTCTATATCATCGTTATCATCAAATATATCAGAAACTGGTGCTGTGCTCTCTGGCAACTTAACATCGATATCAAACTTCTTTTCAGTTTGCTTTTGCGCTCTCTTCTCTGCACTCTCACGAACTGCATCCGAAACAACTTCGCCTACTTTTTTAGCAGGTTTTGATGCATTTGTCAAAAATGCTAATAGTGAAACTCCGCTCACGAGCAGAACTAAAACAAAAAGAATAATCGAAACAACAACAATCGCCCCTGTTTTACCAAGTGCCGCCATTAGAGGATAACTTAGCATCGCAGCAAACACACCGCCTCCAACAAGATTTATCCCCGAGCTATATGTCGTTGATATGTAAGCAAAAAAGCCATCTGTCTTTGGAACGAAAACAATCGTTATTATAAGGGACGCTAATACTGCAATGGAAATTATCTCAACTGTTCTAACAGAGATAAATCTTTTGTTTTTATCTCGTGCTAATAGTATTGAAATATATATCACCGCAATAGGTATTAAATACGAAGATATACCAAAAATTCCAAACACAAAATTATGCAAAACAAGCCATAAGCTCTCCCCTGGTATAATTACTAAAAACGCCAAAAAAAGCCCTATCGCAAAAAGGATTATCGCTTTTACCTGTTTTTTCTTTTTATCTGCCTCTTTATTTGCAGCTCTTGTTTCTGCCGCTTTTTTCCCACTGCCCACTCTGCCCGCCAAATTATTCACTCCTTAACACTTAATATATCCACTGCAAAACATTTTAATATCATAGAAACTGCACCACTTAAGCAACAGATCAGCCTTTGCTTTTATCTACCAATTATTACTTTTGCAGATAACTTATAAATATAAATTTATTGTAGCATTTTTACAGCTAAAAGTCCAGAATTGTTGATTTAGTAATTTTGTGTGTTTACATTGGAATGATAAACTCTAGAAACTATGTAAGTTTAGGTTTTTACAGCATTTTGTTTTCGCAATAGTCGCAACTTTTAGTATACTCCATCAAATATTACAAACGCTGTCATACTACCACTTAAATACCTTTAAACTATTGTCATTTAAACAGTTTCGCAGTCTTGTTTACTAAAAAATTAAAACAGCCGAGTTTTCACTCGACTGAATAATTTATCCCTTATAGTCATCTCCAACCTTAAACTTTAAAAAATCTTTTGGATTTGTTGAAAAGATAGCCGTTATTTTTCCACCAGAAAGCTCAAATCGCGCTTTATTTTTAGTAACATTCAGAGGAACTTGCCTATCACTCGCTGACATATCCTCATAAAAGCAGCTATTTGATACAAGAGTGTGCATTATCATCTTACTCCTCCTTTTTCGTCCGTCGTCTTCTCCTTTTTGGTTTTTCATCTTTTTCTATAATTTCATATAGTTTTGCAATAGCCTCTTTTAGTCCGCCGAGTTCATCAATTAATCCCTCACTCACTGCTGTTTCTCCCGATAGCACCGTTCCAACATCCATTGCAAGCTCACCTGTTTTAAGCATAAACTTCGAAAACTTCCGCTCGGTTATCGAGCTGTTATTAACAACAAAGTTTATTATCCTCTGCTGTATTTTCTCAAAATACTCAAAACTCTGAGGTACTCCAAGAATAAGTCCAGACATACGCACAGGATGTACTGTCATAGTAGCTGATGGAACAATAAAACTATACTTTGCACTTACCGCAAGTGGAACACCTATTGAATGACCTCCACCGAGCACTAGTGAGACTGTCGGTTTTTTCATAGTAGAAATAAGCTCTGAAATTGCAAGACCTGCCTCAACATCACCGCCAACAGTATTTAGCAGTATTAAAAGACCATCTATTTCAGGATCTTCCTCGATAGCTACAAGCGCTGGTAAAACATGCTCATACTTTGTGGTTTTATTCTGACTTGGTAGTGTGTAATGCCCTTCAATCTGTCCAATTATAGTCAGACAATGTATTACTTTATCTCCATGAACACTAGTTACCGAGCTCATTTCTTTGATTTCTTCTTGTTGCTCGGTAATCTCTTCAATCTTATCGCTCATAAAACCCTCCTAAATATTAATATCTTTTAACTATTATTACCTATTTTCTTGACAATATAGTCAAAATAAAATAAAATTATAAAGTAATGATTAAAAACGACATAAAAGATCAAGGAAAGCAAATACACTCTTAGAATTGACAAATCAGTTAGGAGATAATAATGACAAACATTGATAAAGCATGCCAGCATTTCAAAGAGCTTTTAGAAGCGCAACTTGAAAGAGTTGAAAAAATTAATAATGCCGAAGATTTCGTTGACTATTCAAAGCTTGACAAACTGATAATCGGCGTTTGTGGCGGCGATGGCATAGGTCCTATAATAACAGATGAAGCTGCAAGAGTTTTAAAACAACTTCTATCAGACGATGTTGCTGCACAGAAAATAGAGTTTAGAAACATTGAAGGTCTTACTATCGAAAATAGAGTAGTGCATAACAAGGCTATTCCAGATGATGTCTTAGAAGAATTGCGCGCATGCCACGTTATTTTAAAAGGACCAACTACAACCCCTCAAAAAGGTGATGACTGGCCAAATATCGAGAGTGCAAATGTCGCTATGAGAAAAGAGCTTGACCTATTTGCAAACGTACGACCTGTTAAAGTGCCATCAGCTGGAATCGACTGGACTTTTTTCCGTGAAAACACCGAAGGCAGCTACACACTAGGCTCTGCTGGAGTTAATGTTACAGATGATTTAGCTATTGATTTTACAGTAACTACAACCGAGGGTACTAATAGAATAGCAAAACTCGCTTATGAGTTTGCAAAAAATAATAACAAAAAAAGAGTTTCAATAGTTACAAAAGCAAATGTTGTAAAAACTACCGATGGCAAGTTTTTAGAGCTCTGCCAAAAAGTTGGTGAAAGCTATCCAGACATCACCACCGATGACTGGTATATTGATATAATGACTGCAAAGCTTATCGATGAAAAAAGACGTCGTGACTTTGAAGTGTTTATCCTACCAAACCTATACGGCGATATTTTAACCGATGAGGCCGCTGAATTCCAAGGTGGAGTTGGAACCGCTGGCAGTGCTAATATTGGCAAGAAATATGCCATGTTTGAAGCAATTCACGGCTCTGCACCAAGAATGATGAAAGAGGGCCGCGGCAAGTTTGCAGATCCTTGCTCTATGCTTCGTGCGGCAGTACTCCTTTTATCTCATATCGGCAAAGTTTCGCAATCAGAGAAGCTTGCAAGAGCACTCGATATATGTATGTTTGAAGAGAAGAAACTTAGCATTACAGGCAGAGATACAGGCGCTACTTGTTTTGATTTCGGAAACTACGTTATCGAAACACTAAATAAAATCATTTAAGAAAAGAAGGGCTCATATGAAACCAAAATCTCCTTCACCATCGGTGATAAAAAGACTCCCTAGATACCACAGAACCCTTCATACTTTTAGAAAAAAAGGTATTGAAAGAATAAGTTCAAGTGAACTTGCTCAAAACATGGGACTTACCGCTTCACAGATAAGACAAGATTTAAATTGTTTTGGCGGATTTGGTCAACAAGGGTATGGATATAATATTGATAGCTTAATTGAGGAAATATCAAAAATATTAAAAGTTGATACAACTCAAAAAGCTGTTTTGATAGGTGCCGGTTACCTCGGTCATACTATCAGTAACTACCTCGATTTTAAACAATGCGGCTTTGAACTTGTAGGTATTTTTGATAACAGCCAATCTGTTGTTGGAAGCAAGATGGCAGATCTCGAGATTCTACATATCGATGAGATTGTCGCATTTTGCGAAGAGCACAGTCCTACTATGGTAATACTAACCGTTCCAACGAGTGCTTTAAAGCAGCTAAAGCCACTTATTATCCAGTGCAAATTCAAAGGTGTATGGGATTTCACCCTAGGCGACTTAAATCTTGACGATGAAGGTATTTATGTTAAAAACACAAGACTTTCAGATAGCTTAAAAACTATTAGATATTATCTTTAGTCATAAACAAAAAACAGCGATGTTTAAAACATCGCTGTTTTTTTGTTTTGTGTTTTGAATAAAAATACTATAATTTGTCCATTTGCACGTATTCGATACTATGTTTAGAACAAGTCATGCGATAAAGCTATAAATAAGACATCTGGGCATCTTTGCCTCTCGTCATAAAATAGGTTTATAAATAATCAAACCATAACGAAGATTATTTATAATTAGTTTCGCTAATATAGAAGCTTTATCTTATTGGTTTACAGCTCACCATTTCACAACAACCGTCACAAAATATCTAATAAATAATTATATCTGATTATTTATATCTTATCAATATTATCGATGTTTTTCTGCTTTAATTTAGCTGCTATAAACTCTTTTAAAAGTGTTAGTAGAATTGCAAAAAGAGGAACAGCTACAAACATTCCGGTAAATCCCCATAGGCCTCCACCTATTAGTATTGCAACTATAACAAGAAACGGTGATAGGCCTGTGCTGTCTCCTAAAATCTTAGGTCCTATAACATTTCCATCGAGTTGCTGTAGTCCTAAAATAAATATACCAAGTCGCAAAGCCGCCCACGGATCAACTATAACTACAAAAAGAGTACAGATAGCGCCACCTATTATAGGCCCGAAATAAGGTATCATATTAGTAAGTGCAACTATTGTTGAAACAAGTGGAGCGAAAGGTATTCTCAATATAGCAGTACCAATTGCGCAAAGAACACCAATTATCATACTATCAAGAGTTTTTCCAAGTAAAAAGCTTAAGAACATATCATTTGAAAGCTTTAAAACTCTTATTGTATTTTTAGCAGCTCTCACAGGTAGCAGCGCAACTGTCAGTTTTTTTGCCTGTCCCCTAAAGTTTTCTTTTCCCGCAAGTATATATATTGATATTAAGAAGCCAAGCACAATGTTACCTATTTGAATTGTCGCCACTCGAACTCCATCAATTATCTGTGGTAAATATGTTACAGCAAGATTCATCACATTTTCAAGCGCCGCATCAATATCTATATAAAATTCACTTACCGTAGCTTCTGATACAAGTCCGCTCGAAGATAGAAAATTAAAGAAATTCGCAAGGAGTATGTCCGCTTCATCCATATAGCTATCAAAGTTCGATACAAGCGCAGATATACTCTCGGCAAGTTGCGGAATAACAATGTTTAAGATAATCGCTACAAACAACAGAATTGTAATATACGATAGAAGTATCGAGATAACCCTTGTAAATCCCTTTTGTTTTTTAGTGGGTTCTTTTGCCTTGATTAAAAATTTCTTAACAACTTTATTCTCATATAGTTTCATTAAAGGATTTATAAAAAAAGCAAAAATTGCAGCATAAATAATCGGTGATGCAATCGAGAGTAAGCTAGAAATAACACCCCAGACAAGCGAAAAATTTGAAACTGCAAGGAAAAAAACTATTACCGAGCAACCGACAAAAATAGAATAAAGCGCTATCTCAAGATACTTTTTGTTATCGAAAATTTTCAAAATAACCTCCTATTTTTCAAAAGCAAGTAAAACTACATCTTCATCTTGCACCTTTGCAAGTGAGTTAAAGTCGGTTTCAACATCGTTTATATATAGAACCCATCTGCTCTCATTATAAGAAG
>CAYJGP010000084.1:0-9109 GCA_964369435.1 uncultured Oscillospiraceae bacterium
TAAAATTCATATCTGTTTTGTTGTAATGATACCCTTATCGGCAACCGCCATATGGTGCATTTCTTATTTATTAAACTTCATCAGTTGAAATCAAAGAAAAATGTTGTGTAGCTACCCTGTGAGCTCTCAAGGGTCATTTTAATATTATGCCTGCTTGCAATCTCCTTTGCAATCGGAAGGCCAAGGCCTGTACCTTCTTTATTTTTCTCGTGACGAGATTTATAAAATCTATCGAAAATATAAGGCATATCTTCTTTTGGAACACCGATTCCGTTGTCGGTTATAGATAGTATATTGTTTTCAAAACTAACTCGCACGATTCCATTTTCGGGAGAGAACTTAATTGCATTATCAAGCACAATCATAAACATCTGGCGCAGTCTACCGTAATCGCCAATGTAGCTGTGCATTTCGCAATCACGATTTAGGACTACTTCGATGTTTCTGTTCAAAGCAAGTTGACGACAACTGCGTATAGTATCGTTTATAACTTCGCATAAATTAACCTCATCGCGTTCAATATCGAATTCGGCATGTTGTAGTTTTGAGAGATCTAGAAGATCAAGGACTAGTCTTGATAAAAGTTCACTCTCTTTTAGCATCTGTCGATGGTATTCGTCTATCTCATCAGGGTCTGTTATGATTTTATCATTGAGCGCCTCAAGGCTTCCCTTTATAACAGTTACAGGAGTTTTAAGCTCATGCGATACATTTGAGAGAAAATCGCGCCTTAATAAATCTAGTCGATCACTTTGATTTTTTGCATCATATAGTCTATCAGAAAGGTTGTCTATAACAGTTGCGAGTTCACCAATTTCATCGTTGAGTGAGACGCCTGTTTTTGCGCTGTAGTCACCATCTGCAAGAGCAAGTGCTGTGTTTTTCATGCTGTGAAGCGGGTCGGTAAACTGTCTAGATAAAATGTATGCTATAATACTCGCGACAAAAAGCGCACCAGCTATTGAAGCGGTTAAAAGTAACAAACTGCTAGAAACAAGTGCATTTATTCCGGAAATCGGCTGATGCAATAGCAGAACTCCGATAACCCTCTCTCCGCTCATCGAGTAGATAGGTGTGCCAACAGTTAGTGTTGCGCTATTTATAACGGTGCTGAAATTCTCTGAAAATTCTGTTTTGCCATTAAGAGCTTCGTTTATAATCTGCTCGGCATCGTTTGGAAGTTCATTGACCGAATAGAGGGCACCGCCGCCAAACATAGTTCCTGTTTCTGGAGCAACAACCCAGATATCACCCTCGTTCATCGAGATATAAAGCTCTAGGTAGTCGGTAAGCTGAAGTGAGGAGTTTGCAAAACCTTTTGTAATATTTTCCGAAATTCCAATAGCTCTTGCCTCCATGCTTTCTTTGTAGATGTTTGTCGTGTTCCAACGAAAGATAAAGTTGAAAACCGAAATCATTATAAAGATGAGTGATAGCAAAGCTAGGATGAAATGCAAGGTCAGCTTTTTGTTTATCTTACTCGCCCACATCTTCACTCTCCATAAACTTATATCCAACGCCCCAAATTGTTTTTATCTCCCAGTTTGGGTGGTCATAGACATCGATTTTTGAGCGAAGCCTTTTAATATGGCTATCAACAGTTCTGCTGTCTCCGAAATAATCGTATCCCCAAAGTGAGGAGAGTAGATTATCTCTTGAAAAAACCTTATTTTTCTCGGCTGCAAGAGTCCAGAGTAGTTCAGTTTCTTTCTTTGTGAGGGTAACTACTTCGTTTCCAATAGTCACCTGATATTTATCTAGATCAATTTTCAGATTATCAATAGTAATGAGGTTATTAGCACTCTCGTTTATATTTATACGGCGCAAAATCGCCTTTACTCGTGCCATAACTTCCGCTGGTGAAAACGGCTTTATTACATAGTCGTCCGCTCCGATTTCAAGTCCCATAATCTTCTCAAAATCCTCACCTTTAGCAGTGACCATGATTATCGGCACATTGCTTTTTTTGCGTATCAGCTTACAAACTTCAAACCCATCCATAACAGGCATAGATACATCGAGTAAGATAATATCGAAGTCGTTATCATTAAAGGCATCAAAAGCCTCGCCTCCATCAAAGGTACAAACAGCTTCAAAACCCTCGCTTATAGCATATTTTGAAAGTATAGAAGTAATTTGCGCATTGTCATCAGCTATTAACATTTTTGGCATAAATGTCACTCCTTGTATTTTAGTGTTAAGATGAAAGATAGCTTGTCCACAAACAATAAGTTGTGCAAAACAGAACCAGTCTCTCACTATCTATTTTGATTATAGTTATATTTTGTGTCAAAATTATGTAATAATAAGCCCTGCAGAGCCGAGTATAAATATCCAAAGAAATATTGTTATAATTGAAAATAGCGAGGTGAATACGACAAGCTGTCCTGCGAGTGCATCGTCGCCTCCGAGCATCTGAGCGGTAGAGTATGAGGAGATTGCAACTGGGCTTGCGAGCATTGCAAAAATGGTGATTAGCTTCGCCCCGAAAACGCCAAGTAAAATTAATATAGGTAGTATGAGGGCTGGCGCGAGGATAAGCTTTGCGAAAACCCCTATTGCGAGTGGTTTTCGGTATTTAGCAATATCTGAAAATTTAAATGAAGCCCCAAGTGCTATAAGACCTAAAGGGGAGGCGGTATTTGCCACTGAACGAAGTGGGGAGAAGGCGATTTCAGGGATTTTGATATTTAGGGCAAAAAATATAAATGCAAAGACCGCTGCTATAATTATAGGGTTTTTTGCTATGTTTAAAGCGATAGAGCGAACATCTGGTTTTGATTCTCTGCTCAGTTCAAATGCAAGAATCGAAAAGATATTAGCGACAGGCACTGTGAATGCAATAAGAAGTGATGTATTGACAATACCGACTTCGCCGTATAAAGTGCTTGCAATTGAAAGGCCGAATATGATAAAATTACTTCTAAGTACAGCTTGCGCAAGTACCGGTTTTCGGGTGCTATCGCTCTCGAATTTTGATCCGATAAAAAAACCAAGCAGGGATACTGCAACTGCGGCAGCAATTCCTTGAAGGATAAAAACAAAGTCGAAGTATCTCGCTATATCAACACTGTATACATTCACAAATAGAGAAAATGGCAGTGCGACCGAGAAGACAAAGCTATTTAGCGCAGCAGACGATTTATCGTCTATAAGTTTAATTTTTCTAAAAATAAAACCTAAAAGCAGATAGATGAATATAGGAAAAACAACTTCAAATGATAAAATAAGATTTTGCATAAAACACCCCTTAATTAAAGAAATTATACCATAAATAATGAAATAGTTAAATAGATAAAAGGAGATAAAATGGACGATATAAAGATAGCGAGAATTAATGAGCTTGCAAAAAAGAGCAGAGAAGAAGGTCTTAGCGAGGCAGAGGCAGCGGAGCAGAAAAAACTTCGCGAAGAGTATATAGCGAGCTTTCGCAATAATTTAAAAGCCACACTTGATAACACATATATTGTTGATGATGAGGGAAACAAGAAGAAATTAGGAGAAAAATAGATGATAAACAAGATTAAAACTTCATTCGCAGGGGCGGTTTTCGACCTCGATGGAACAATTATAGATTCACTTCCGTTTTGGGATAGTATGAACAAAGAGTTTTTTGAAAAATACTGTGCGGGTAAAGAAGTTGATGAGAGCAGAATTCGTGGGATGAGCATTAAAATGTCGGTCGATTATATCGTCGACGAACTCGGTGTTTTGGAGAAAAAGGAAACACTAATACAAGGCATTAAAGATGAGATGAAAAAAGCGTATTTCGAAGAAATTCCAATAAAAAAAGGAGTGGATACTCTAATTCGTAAGCTTTTGGATAGGGGTGTGCCTTTATCTATCTGTACCGCTTGTGACTTAACTCTTGCAAAAGGTGCACTAAAGCGCCTTGATTTAATCGACTGTTTTGATCACATAGTGAGCACACATGAGCTTCAAATGGATAAGAGTGAAACAGATGTCTATCAGCTTATGAGCGAGAAGATGGGGATACCAACAGGGGAGTTGGTGATGTTTGAAGACACCTACAGGTGTATGCAAGCAGCGAGCAGAGCGGGTATGAAGGTTATTGCTGTTGAAGATAAGGGGAGTGCTGCAGAAAAGCACCTGATTGAAAAGATAGCTGACGATTACTTGATTTTTAGCTAACGGGAGAGATATGAAGATATACGGTTTTGATTTTGATGAAACTATAACATACAAGGATTCAACATACCTCTATTTAAGGTTTTGCTATAAGAGATACCCTGCCGCAAAAAAGACAGTTTTAAAAGCTTTATGGAACGGTGTTTTATTTAAACTCGGCCTTCGAGATAGAGCAAAGATGAAATCAGCTATTTTTTCGTTTTTAAAAGATGTTGATGCCTATGAATCGGCGGCGCTTTTCTGGGCGGAAAACAGAAATCAGCTAAAGCCATTTTACCTAAAGCGAGATAGAAAAGACGATGTTATTCTATCTGCTTCTCCGAGGTTTTTGCTCGAGGATATATGCAAAGAGCTTGGTGTAAAGCATCTAATTGCGACTGAAATTGATATAAAAACCGGCAAAATAGAGATTAATAACCATGGAGAGAATAAGGTTATAAGACTGCGCGATGAGATGCCAGATTTCGAGATGGAAGAATTTTATACCGACTCGAAAATAGATACCCCCCTTGCAAAGCTTGCAAAGAGGGCTTATCTTGTCTGTGATGATGAGATAGTCGATTTTTTTAAGGGGTGATTTTTTGGATAGAGATATCCTGCACTGTGATGCCAACGGTTTTTATGCCTCAGTTGAGCTTCTATTTAATCCGCAGTATAAAGAGTTTCCTGTTGTTGTTGGTGGAAATGAAGAGAACAGACACGGGATTGTACTTGCAAAAAATGAGATAGCGAAAAAATACAATATAAAAACAGGAGAACCGCTCGCCTTTGCTAGAAATAAATGCAAAGAGCTTGTTGTACTGCCACCCCACCACGATATATATGCCGAATATTGCGATATGATAAACGAAATCTATCTTCGTTATACAGATTTAGTAGAGCCTTTTGGAATAGATGAGAGCTGGCTTGATATCACAAATTCAAAGCAGCTTTTTGGTGGAGACCCAAAGAAAATAGCGGATATGATTCGAGGCGAAGTTTATACAGAACTTGGCCTTACTGTTTCGGTTGGGGTATCGTTTAATAAGATATTTGCAAAGCTTGGCAGCGATATGAAAAAACCAGATGCAACAACTGTTATAACAAAAGAAGACTATAAGGAAAAGATATACTCTCTTCCAGTAACTGATCTTATTTTTGTTGGACGAGCGGTATCCGAGTTTTTTAAAAAGTGCGAGATAAATACCATTGGAGATCTTGCCTGTGCAGATAGGGTGTTTTTAGAGCGTGCGCTTGGGAAAGTTGGAGTGACACTATCGATTAATGCAAGAGGTGAGGATAAATCGCCGGTTGCTTCCTATTATAAAGAAAACATTCCAAAGACAGTTGGCAACGGGCTTACATTTCGCAGAAACCTTGAGAGTATAAACGATATAAGTGCAGGTCTTTCAGCACTTTGTGATAGTGTCGCATCAAGATTGCGCAAAAAAAAGCTACGCGCAACCGGCGTAGCTGTAGCTGTTAAGTTTTCGGATTTTTCACATATATCAAAGCAACGCAGTCTTAAAACCTCAACAGATCTTGCAAAAACTATCTACAATGAGGCTATGGCACTCACAAAAGAATGCTATGGAAAGAGGAGTATCCGTGCGCTCACAGTGACTGCGATAAATCTCGTTGATGAGAATAACATGGGTCAGCTATCGTTCTTAGAGCCTTTACAAAACACTAAAAAACAAGAACAGATAGAGCGGACGATGGATAAAATCCGAGAAAAATATGGTAAGGGTAGCATAAAACTTGCAAACACAGTCGAAACAGATCTTGGAATAGATTTTGATAAAGATAATGAATAGAGTGTTTTACAAGGTTTACTGAAAGTTAGACAAAACTAACGTTCATCGAAAAACAAACCTTTATTATTTGTGTAATGGAATAAAGCTTTCTTTATAAAGTCTTCGGTTATCTCAAAATGCTCGGCGAGTTCATAAACCTCTCGATAACCATTTTTCATAGCATCACAAAGTTCCTCGTAGGGAAGGTACCGCTCAATAGCAGTTCGATCAGCGCATCTCTCGCAGCGCTCGATAGTTAGTTTGTCGGTATCAAACTTATATAGGGTGCCTGTTTTGCAATGGCCATATTCATGCATCAGTATCTCTTTAAGCTCACGCTCTTTAGTCTCGTACGACTTGTCGATAAAGATGCCATAGTCAGATTTATTTAGAGAAATGGTCACAGCTGAAGCAAATCCTATATTATCATAGAATATATCGTAGTTATTCTGTTTGAAGTCTGAGTAAATCGTTTCAAGTTTAATCAAGTTTACCACTTCCTCTTCTGTTGTTTATACTGTATCATATTTTTTGTACAATAAACAGTACTAAAATAGACAATTATTTTGCTTAAATAAAACGTTTTTGCTAAATGATTACCCCTTTTTGAGTAATTTGAGAAATAACTTGACAATAATATGTTTTTTTGGTAACATGGTTGTTAATGGAATAAATGGTGGTTGGTGGCTTTATTATCGCTGTATAATATTACGACAGCGGTCATAGGGGCGCTGTTTTTTTATTTGTCTACTATTATAAATGAGAGGTTTTAAGAAAAATGCAAAAATTTAGCCTAATAAAAGAAAAGTCATTTTATAAAATGCTTGCAACGATAGCAACGCCGATAGTTTTACAAAATCTTGTTGGTTTTGCGGTGCAGATATCTGACAGTTTGATGGTTGGTAGTTTAAATGAAACTGCTTTTTCTGCAGTAAACCTTGCAAACCAGATGAGTTTTATATTTATGATTTTTTGTTTTGGATTTGCCTCTGGCGGTTCTATGCTAATAGCCCAGTATTGGGGTAAAAAGGATACGAAAACAATAAGCAAGATAGTTTCATTCACTATTCTGCTAATGATGGGAATTTCAGTTTTGTTTACAACGATAGGAGTTCTCTTCCCAGAGTTTGTTATGAGACTTTATACTCCAGATGTAGCACTTATAACCGAAGGCGCTAAATATCTTCGAGTAATGACTATAAGCTTTTTGTTCTACGGAATATCGAACACATACCTTATGATGCTGCGAAGTGTAGAGCAGGTGAAGTTTCCTCTGCTTGTAGGTTTTATCTCATTCATAATAAATGTATTTTTCAACTATGCATTTATATTTGGTGAGTTTGGCTTCCCAGAACTTGGAGTTGTCGGTGCGGCAATCGGAACACTTATTGCAAGGGCTGTTGAGCTTGTATTCGCACTTACATATAATGCAAAGTTTGGCAAAAACGCAAAGATTACGATAAAAAATATGATAAAACCTGAAAAGTGGCTTGTTCGTGACTATTTAAAGCATTCGATTCCAGTTGTATTCAATGAGATGCTATGGGGAATAGGTGCATCAATTCACGCGGCGATTTTCGGCCGTATGGGACAGGCGGCAGTTGCAGCAACTTCGGTTGTTGGAACGGTTATGCAGCTCGGACAGGTGGCGATTTTTGGTGTGGGCAATGCAACCGCTATTATAATTGGTAAAGCACTAGGCGAGAATGATAACAAACGTGCTGTGAGTGCGGCATTTACTCTAAACATCTTATCAATTGGAATAGGTTTGTTTGCAGCGACTATTATCGCACTTACAGGTGGACTGTTTATAAACTTATATGAACTACCTGAATCGACGAAACTAATTGCAAATGAAGTGCTTATAGTTGGTGGACTGCTAGCGATAGTTCTTGCAAATGAATTTGTAAACCTAATTGGTGTTTTGCGAGCGGGTGGCGATGTTAAGTTTGTTCTAAAACTCGATCTTGCAAGTATGTGGTTTGTCGCAGTACCGCTTGGAGCATTTATGGGACTTGTTGTCGGCGCGCCTGTGTGGTTTGTTTATCTCTGTGTTAGAAGTGATACAATTTTAAAGGCTGTCGGTGCATTTATACGAATGTTACAAGGCAAATGGGTAAGAAATATAACGAGAGATTTCGAATAGTTGTAATATTACACAGGGCTATTTGTAGAAATTGCACGAAAAACGTTTTAATTAACAATAATTTATATTATTAACTTGACATTAAATTGTTTTTGAAGTAGACTAAAAGAAATACTGTGTTCGTATATCGGAGGATAGTTTGAAGAAAGGTTTTTTTAACGATCAAAAGATATCGGAGATTATAGAAGAATATTCTCCTCTTGTAAAGAGAAGGCTTATGAGAATATCAGGATTTGATTTTTATAAAGACGATCTTTTCCAAGAAGGAATGATAGGACTTATGAGAGCTGCAGTAAGCTTTGATAAGGACAAGGGTGTTCCATTCGATGTTTATGCGAATATATGTATAGATAGTAAAATAAACGGTGCTATTGCAACTTATAATAAAATTGGCAATAAGATATTGACTGACGCAGATATGTTAAACGAATATATCGAAGCAGATAGCGCTGATATTCAAAATAACCTTGAGAGCAAAATGCGACTTGAAGCCGTATTTAAAAAGATGGAAAATCTATCTCGAAACGAGAGAGAGAGCCTGATTTTGTTCCTTGAAGGGTATAGCTATCAGGAGATAGCACAAAAACTTGGCAGTACCATAAAATCGGTAGAGAATTCGCTTTATCGGGTACGCCGTAAACTTCGGTAAAAAGCAGAGAGCTTTTTATATATTATCAAAACCCATAAGCAACATTTAAAAGGCAAATACACGGTCGGTTAAACGAGCTTGGGGCATCAAAAAAAAGGTAGGTATATCAAAATGTTTAGCGACAGAAATCTAAATTGTAAAGAGTGCGGAAAAGAGTTCGTTTTCACAGCAGGTGAGCAGGAATTCTATGCAGCTAAAGGATTCGTAAACGATCCTCAGAGATGCAAAGATTGCCGTGACAACCGTAAAGCTGCTGCAAGAAGCTCAAGAGAGTATTTTGCTGCAACTTGTGCAAGATGTGGAGCAGAGGCTAAAGTTCCTTTCAGACCACACGAAGACCGTCCCGTATATTGCAGCGAGTGTTTTGCAAGTATGAGAGAAGAAGCGTAA
>CAYJGP010000085.1:0-8960 GCA_964369435.1 uncultured Oscillospiraceae bacterium
GCCGCTTTGCACCTTCTAAGAAAGTCAATTATAGATGACGCCGCAGGTTCTTCACGAAGCATTATTCCACTTGTGATAACATAGTCTATCTTGCCGATTATCTCATCTGATAAATCAGCTTCTGTAAGTTTATAACAGCTTGCATCCCTTCTAGGATATGCATAAAGCACTCTGTTTTTATCATCTCCGATAACACAGAAAACAACAACACTTGAAAGAGCGGGGTCGAGGTAGAAATAATCTGTTTTAACTCCCTCTTTTTCAAAATCCGCCTCTAGGAATTTTCCAAACGAATCTGCGCCGGCTTTACCACAAAAATATGTTTCCATCGAAAGGCGCACACAACCACAAGCGCAGTTTCCAACGCTGCCGCCCGCTGAAATTTCAGCTCCCGGCTGGCGCTCATTTATCTGCTCACCCGCTTCAATTCGTTTATTTATTTCAATAGTTTTACCATAAGGCAAAACTATATCAGGATTTGCATCTCCGAGGCAAAGAACAGCCTTATCTCGCTTAAAATTTATCATAGTCCGAGTTCAGCTCCTACTTTGTTTGCAGTAGCGCAAAAATCTTTTATCTTCTCTATATCTTTAATTCTTCTGCCATCTGGAAGAGTTGCGTTTGTTTTAGTAAGTGAATCAACACCATCAGGTCTTACAAAGCGAATAGCCTCTTCAACATTATCAGGTCCAAGGCCTCCTGCTAAAACAACCTTACAATGCGCTTTTTCACAAATCTCTTTTGAGATATTCCAGTCGTGCACAACGCCTGCAGCACCTGTTCCAGGAATATCAACAGTTACGCTATCAAGAATTAGGTAGTCACAGAATTTTGAATAGTCAATAGCACTCTGCACAGCCTCAGGACCTATAACAGGAATAGCTTGCATTATTTCTGTTCTAGGTGAAATTTCTTTTATCTTTTTGTTAAACTCAGGGCTTGTGTAGTACTCATCACCACAGAGATGAATTATATGTGGTTTTGTCTCCTCGACGCATTTGTACATAAAATCCCAGTCGTTATCTATAAATAGAAGTGAGCATTTCTCCCCTGCCGCATCAACTGCGTCAATTATCTCTTTAAGCTCTGGATTATCAAGCTCTGCTGGAAGATTTGCAAATGTTTTTGGTGAAAGACCTATGTGGTTTCCACCTACTTTAACGATATTTAGAGCCTCTTCTACTGTTGATGCTGAATAAAATTGATTAATCATAAATACTTAACTCCTTTATAATTTTTATTTTATATTTTATATCTTATATTTTTTTCGCTGCTGCCTGAGCGTTTTCAACAAACGCTTTCATCGCTTCATAATCTTTTGTTCTCTCGCCACTTGGAAGGAATTTATTTGTCTTTGTTAGTGAATCAACGCCAAATGGTTTTGCAATTAAAATAGCTTCCTCAACATTATCAGGCGATAGTCCGCCTGCAATTATAACTTTGCAGTTTACAGCTTCAATTATCGCTGCATCTATATTAAAGTCGTGTGTTTTTCCAACAGCGCCAATTCCTATAACATCCTCAGCTACGGTATCTAATATTAAGTAATCGCAGTAAGCACCATATTTAACAGCCTCTGCTACACACTCATCTTTTTTGCCGTTCATAACACCTATAGCTTGCATAACTTTCATATTCGGATAATCCACTTTAAGCTGTTTTACAAAGCTCTCTTGTAGATAATAGTTATCTCCGCAGACATGTAGGATATCGGGTTTTAGCGCCTCTACCTGAACTAAAATCTCTTCTTCGGTATCAAGAGTTGTAAGACCTACTTTAACAGCTCTATCACCAATCGCTTTAAAAATTTCTTTTCCTGTTTCAAGGTCAATCTCAGCAGGAAGACCCATTTCATTACCAGCAGCTATACCAATATAATCGACACCTGCTTTGATACAATCTTCTGCTTCTCTTACATTTTTAATCGAGTAAATCTGTACTATCATAATATCCTCCATAAAATTATTAATCAAAGTATATCATATATGATATACCGATTTAGTTCAACAAGGAATTTAGACAAAATAAATAAATTATTTTGTCTGCTCTTACTAGTTTACTTGAACATTATTTTTTCGACGGCGCCCTTATCATAGCACCGATAGGAAGCTCTATCTCGCTCTCAAAGGAGAAATTCTGCATCGCATGCGGTAAAACATCAACCTCATTGCCCGACTCATCAATAAACACTTTTGGACTTATAGCTTTTGGCTCACCTCCAGGCATTACCACCTCAAGCTCTTCGCCTACAGAAAATTTGTTTCTCTGACTTGCAAATACTCTGCCATTTTCATATCCATGCACGATAGCTACAACATCGTAATCTCTAAAATATCCACCACTCTCATAGTATTGGCCATCTATTGGCTTCCCAAAGTAAAAACCTGTATCATATCTTCGGTGGCTAACCTTTCGAACCTCATCTATAAGATACTGCGGTAGATTATAGCTATCAGGGTCTTTTTTTAGTATCTCAACTGCCTGTTTATAGGCGTTTGTAACAACTGCGGTATAGTAGGTACTCTTTGCTCTTCCCTCTATCTTAAATGAGTTTACACCGGCTTTAGACACCTTATCTAGATGCTCTATCATACATAGGTCTTTCGCATTAAGAATATAACTACCAGCTTCATCTTCAAATATAGGATAGTAATCGTTTGGACGCTTCTCCTCTACTAGATGATAACCCCATCTACATGGCTGTGCGCATTTGCCATCGTTTGCATCTCTACCTATCATATAGTTTGATATTAAACAACGACCTGAAAATGACATACAGATAGCTCCATGCACAAAACACTCTATTTCAAGATCTGCCGGCACATTATCTCGGATTTTCTTTATATCATCAAGGGATAGCTCACGCGCTAGAACAACCCTTTTTGCTCCCATTTTATAGAGCTCATTCGCTGTCCTGTAGTTTGTAACGCCAGCTTGGGTCGATATGTGAATCTCAATATCTGGTGCTACCTCTTTACAGATAGCCATAACACCGATATCAGCAACGATAAACGCATCAACACCACACTCACTCATCCTGCTAATAAACTGTGGCAGATCATCAATATCGCCGGATAGCGGAGTCGTATTGACGGTGAGATAAACTCGCACGCCTTTTTTATGCGCCTCATCGACCGCTTTTTTTATCGTCTCATCATCAAAGCTGTTGCTTCGAGCTCTCATTGTAAAGTCCGATGCACCAAGGTATATCGCATCTGCACCATAGAGCAGTGCCGCGCAAAACCTCTCATAATCACCTGCTGGGCTTAAAAGTTCTAACCTGTTCAAAATATCTCCTATTCCACCGAGAAAGCTATATCTACGTTTCTATCGTGTTCTGCAACGGTTACACCATAGTAGAACTCTTTGTATTTATCTGTAACAAAGAAGTAGTATGGTGTATCTGATGGGTTTAAAACGGCATCTATCGCTGCATACGATGGAGACGCAACCGCTCCGACTGGTATTCCGATACAGGTATAGGTGTCATAGGCATCATACATAGCCTCGCTTACCTCTTCACCTGTATACTCTGGTATTTCATCTCGTACATATCTATAAGTTGGGTCACTTTGAAGTTGTGGGAAAACATTTGGATTATTTAATCTATTCATAAAGACAGATCCCACATTTTTATACTGATCATCAATTCCAGCAACCTCTCGCTCAATAATTGATGCAAGTATTACAACTTCATCAAGGGTATAGCCTGCATTATTGGCAGCCTCCTGTACCCCTTGTGATAAAACTTTATCCTCGAAGTTTGCAAGTAAAACTTTTATAACCTCCACTGCTTGCGTATCAAAATGGAAAGCATAGGTATCAGGGTATAGATACCCTTCAAGCATAGAATAGCGAAGTTCATCCTGCTTTATATCGGCTACAAAAGGAAACATCTCTGTATAAGGGGTAATATCTTTCGTCGCTTCAATAAATTCACTCGCTGTGCAAACACCCTTCTCCTCAAGCTCTGCTCCCATATCGAATATGGTAAATCCCTCTGAGAAGGTGACTGTAGCGGTATCTTCAACTGCTGATATCTGCGATAGAGCTTTTACTATTTCAGGGTATGGCATATTAGTTGTTAGCTCAAAGTTTCCATACTGGAAATTATAGTCCTCTGCAAAGTATCTTATATATAATCTGAAGAACAGCGCATTATCTATAACATCGGCATCTGCAAGGGCGTTTGCAATAGTCGTTACCGAGCTACCCTGTCCTATCTCAACAGTTACAGGGTTTTTATCTCCATGACCGTCGTGATCAGAAAGATATAAATATCCTACAACCCCTGCTGATAAAACACCGAGCGCTAATATAATCAGTATAATCCTTAGTATTATTTTCTTTTTCATCTTTGTCTCCTAAAAAACGGATTTGTCCGCTTATTTTTCTGTAACAACTTTCTTTAAATAATCATAATATAAGTCAAATTAATTAAAGGAGTTGAACCCTAAATGTGTGGAAATATATTTGACAACAACAATTCTTGTATGTGGATAATCATAATCATCCTACTTTACGTCTTCTGCTGCAACAACGACTAAGACCTACGTACCATATAAAGGCGGGCTTTCGAGAGAGGGTCCGCTTTTACCTTTTATGAAATACTCCAAAGTCGCAGATAACCGCATCAACATCTATATCAAAACTCTCGGTCGGTATCTTCGACAGAAGATAATCGCTATAGCAGATACCTATTTTAACACCTTTGAAACTTTCTAAAAATCTATCGTAATAACCACCGCCGCGCCCAAGTCTTTTTCCGCATTTTGTATATGCAAGGGCTGGCACTATGCACAGGGTATTTAGAGTGCCAATTAGTTTCTCTATTGGTTTTGGCTCTTTTATCCCAAAACTGCCAGTGGTTAAATTATTAAAGTCGTATACTTTATAAAACAAAATTTCACTGCCCTCTACTCGTGGTAGGTACAGGGTCTTTTCTTTTGTAAATGAGCGATTAATTTTATCTATATCTACTTCACCTTTTATCGGGCTGTAGGAGAGCAGTGTATCGTAATTTTTTAGCATTTCATCTAAATGCCCTACTATTAATCTGTCCTTTTTCTCCTTGTTTGATACCGCGATACTCTTCAGTTTTAGGCGAAGATCAATCTTCTCCCTCGCTATCATAATAGAATATCTTCAACTTCTCTGTAGATAAGCTCTTTAATATCATCTATTGGAAGAATATCGTCGCCGACACTGCATTTTACTACCTTCCAATTAAGCTTTTCACCGGCATATTCCGCAGCCGCCCTACAGCTCTCAAGGTAGTTTAAATCCTGCTCATGGATATCTTTTTTGCTCTCATCGCCCTCATATCTTGCAGAGAGCAGTTTTTGACTTGCAGATATATCCATCGAGAGATATATAACAATATCCGGTGCCGGTATTCCGAGCATATTGTATTCAAAATTTGTGTTCCACTCGATATAGCCATCCCAATCTTTTTTATCAAGCTTTGTCATCTGATGAATAATATTCGAGGTCGTATATCTATCGCACAGGATTATATCACCCTGCATCATCTTCTCTTTCCACTTTAAATTATAGCTTGCATATCTATCTATTGCAAAGAGGGTGCCCGCAGCATATGGGTTCACCGCATTTGGGTCTTGTCCAAAATCTCCACGAAGATACATCCGAAGCGGAGCTGAAGACTCACTTTCGTAATCGGGGAACGAAACGGTGGTTACCGATTTTCCGCCCTCTATTAGCTTATCCTTTAAAAGCGCTGTCTGGGTTGCTTTGCCGCAACCATCAAGCCCGTCTATAACTATTAACATACTGCCTCCATAGGTTGTCCGAATATTTTTTTATATGCATACGCAGCCGATATTAAATCAGCTGCGGTTTTATTGAAAAGAGTTGTTCTCAAACTTTAACATTCCTTGTTTTCCTCTGTCCTTTAATCGTCATCGATCTCTTTTAGTTCTTTAAAGTCATCCTCTGGGATAAAGTCGTCTTTTGGGAATGGAATTTTTCTAAATGTTTCACAAGGGTCTTTGTGCTCTGGATGGTGCTCACCTATGCATTCTTTGCAAGGTAGGAAGTAGCATGATGCCGGTATTAACATTGTAACATCTCGTGTAAGCTGAGTTATCGTGAAAACACCTATCGTGCAGTAGAGTATTTTTGATGGGCATGCCGGTGAAAAATCTTCAAAGTAATCGCATACTGGTTGCGGTAGTACACCGGGATTTGCCGCTGCGCCAAGCCCATTTTCAATCAGCTTATAGCTTAGAACAACAGGGTGCGAAACCTTTACTGTTGCTTTTGGGTACTCGCAGTCGCATCTTCTCTTATTGCGGAAATCGTCATCACAGGATGAGAAGCTTTTAAAGTGGCTATCACCACCGTATAAAACCACCTTTTTCGAGAACATCGTCACACCATTAAAGCGGTGGTTGTGCCCCCTCTTTTTGTAGTCGCTCCCCGGTTTGCATACTTCACAGAGCACATCGAGATAAAATGTCATATCTACGGTATAAAAACCTTTGTGGTAGCCAAGCGGTTCAACTGTTACCGATGTATAGATAACCTCAGCTCCAATAACCCTCACAGCACTTGCATTGCATACATGCTCCTGATAACACCCGGGTATGTATACCCTTAAATCCTCATAGCAGTCCTTATCATTGCAGCTGTCAAACACTCGACTGACATCAACACAGACATCTGAATCGAAATATTTTTCACTGTTGTTTTGTGCCATTGCAAATCCTCCTTAAAATAAATAGTATTCATACCTATTTTATGAAAATTATTTACAATGGTTCCTAATGGTTATTTTTTAGGGATTTTTCGAGAGTTTCGCAAAGTTCGCCATAAGTTTTTTGCTGCCGCTAGTTGCAAAATTAACGGTCAAAAGCGTATCTCCGCCCATCTCACGGCTCTCGGTAACAACTCCCTGTCCAAACGCTTTGGAATAGACTGTTTCGCCTACTGCATATCTCTCACTCGGTGCAGCGCTCGCAGCAGCTTTCATCGTCGGTGCTCCGCTAAATCCTCTGTTCACAGTACGCTCAACTCGCTCAAAGCTCGGTTTAATAGGCGCTCTGCTCTTATCTACAAACTGCACACATTCCTGTGGTATCTCCTCTATAAATCGCGAAGGTTTATTTCGTTGTGTTCTACCAAAAAGCATCCTCTGTTTTGCCGACAATATGTGTAGCGTTTTTTTCGCTCTAGTTATTGCAACATAGGCAAGTCTGCGTTCCTCTTCCATATCAGCCTGAACATAAATAGACTGCGCCCCCGGGAAGATACCATCTTCCATACCGCAGATAAATACCGTGTTAAACTCAAGTCCCTTCGCTCCATGCATCGTCATAAGTGTTACGCGCTCTTCGCTCTCATTATAGCTATCAAGATCTGTATAAAGTGCCATCTCTTCAAGATAGCTGCTAAGGGTTGGTTCTGAGTGATTTTTTATAAACTCTTTGATATTCGAGAGAAGCTCTAAAACATTTTCTTTTCTACTCTCTCCTTCAATACCGCCATTTTCAAATTGTTTTAGGTATTCACTTTTTTCAAGTAGTAGTGAGAAAAGCTCATCGAGTGGCATTTTATCTTTATTTTCTGATAGGTGATCTAGCATATCACAAAACTGTGTCAGCTTCTCACGAGCTCTAACAATACCCTCGTAGTTTTCAGCTGTTCTAAATACCGTTAAAAGAGAAACTCCCTCGTTAATTGCTATCTCTTCTGCACGCTCGATAGTAGTTATCCCTATACCGCGTTTTGGTTCGTTTATTATTCTGCGAAGCCGCAGATTATCTGAATGGTTATCGATTATCGAGAGATAAGCCATCATATCTTTAATCTCTTTACGCTCGAAAAATCTCACACCACCAACTATTTTATATGGTATAGCTCTTCTTGACAGTGTTCGCTCAACCGTTTGCGATTGTGCGTTCATTCGATAGAGAATTGTAAAATCGTTAAAAGATTTCCCCTCTGAAACTCCCTCTTCTATCATGTCTGCAATATAGTTCGCCTCAGCAAACTCATCATCTATAGTTATCGCTAAAACTTTATCACCACGACCAAGGTCGCTCCAAAGTTTTTTAGAAACACGGCCTTCATTGTTTTTTATAACGCCGTTTGCAGCCTCAAGTATATTCTCAACCGAGCGGTAATTCTGTTCAAGCTTTATTACATTCGCTCCTTTAAACTCACGCTCAAAGTTTAGGATGTTTTCAATATCTGCACCGCGAAAACGGTAGATACTCTGATCATCATCGCCAACAACACATAGGTTTTTATGTCCACTTGCTAGAAGTGATATAAAACTATACTGCAGATGGTTTGTATCCTGATACTCATCTACCAAAATATAGCTATACCATCTTCTGTACTTTTCAAGAACTTCTGGAAATTTACGAAATAGCTCTACAACAAGGCGCAGAATATCATCAAAGTCCACTGCATTCGCCGCAAATAATCTCTTTTGATAGAGTGGATAGATTTTTTTCACAACCTGCTTGAAAGCATCATAACCCTCTTCTAAGTTGCCAGGGGTTATCTCCTCGTCTTTAGCTTTGCTAATAGCTCCAAGAACAGCTTTTGGGTTATGTATTTTATTATCAATTCGAAGATCTGCCATAACCGATTTTATAACACGAACGCTATCATCGGTATCATAAATCGTAAAACTTTTACCGTATCCAAGCAGCTCTATCTCACGGCGAAGGATCCGAAGGCATGCACTGTGAAAGGTACAAGCTTGCACATCACGTCCCATAACCCCTACCCTGCGCTCAATCCTCTCTGCAAGCTCTTTTGCAGCTTTATTTGTAAAAGTTATAGCTAAAATCGAGAAAGGTTTAATTCTGTTTGCAGAAATAAGTCTATCTGCTTCTTCAAAATTTTCATCGTTTATATATTGCTCTAGTTTATTTGCATCGCCATTTATCTCACTATTATAGCTGTCACCATATTTAATCATATATTCT